>NZ_JBYCZL010000030.1:0-61375 GCF_057586215.1 Roseomonas sp. SRI_022 | reverse complement strand
CGTCCGGGATGCGCGACCCGCCACCCGAAGGCGCGGGCGGTGGCGACGCCATCGGCGCGGCAGGCGTCGAACCAAGGTCCCAGTTGTCGGGGATCGCCGAGACCTGCTGCATCGGCTTCGGCGGCATGAAGGCTTCCGAGGTCGCCGGCCGGTGGTCCGGCATGGCGGGGCCCTCGTTGAACGGGTCGAAATTCCCGGGCAGGCCGGCGCCGCTCGGCAGGCCGGGCATGCCGCCGGCGGGCGGCTTGGCCCCCAGGAAGGGATCGCCCGGCAGGCGGGGTTGCAAAGGCTCGTCGCGCGGCGGTGGCGCGCCCCAGGCGCCCTGGTCCTGCCCGCCCCAGGCCGGCGGCGGCGCGGCGGGCGCGGTGGCCCAGCCTGGCGTGGCGGCCGGCGTATCCCATCCGCCGCCGTGCTGCGGCGGCTGGGCGGCGGGCATGCCTCCGCCCCAGGCGGAACCGGCCGACTGCCCGCTGGCCATGGCGACCCGCACCTCGATCTCATAGGCGCCGAGGCGCAGCCGGTCGCCATCCTCGAGCGGCTTGACCTGATCGCGCCCGACCGGCGCATCCGCGTGGTTGACGAAGGTGCCGTTGGTCGAGAGGTCGCGCACGTGCCAGCCGCCGCCGCGGAATTCCAGGACGCAGTGATGCTTCGACAGCAGCCGGTCCGGATCGGGCAGCACCCAGCTCGCATCGGCGCCACGGCCGATGACGTAGTCGCCACCGGGCACGCGGCGCTGCTCCGGCACCACGGTGTCGGGGCAGCGAAGCATCGTCAGGGTCAGTTCCATCGACTCACTTCCCCCTGGAGCGGTTTCCACCCGTCTTGAAGCCGCTCCGGGCACCATTTGCGAGCATCTTCACGCACATTACCGATTCCGGCCATGTGCGATCTGTCCTGGACGCCGCGACGATGCACGCCCTCACGGCATTCTCGGCCGCGGCGCCGGTGGCGGCGGCGGCGGGATGGTCTTGCGCCGGATCGGGCCGGGCGGCGGTTCGGCGGGCGGCGGTGGCGGGGGCGGCTCCTCCGCCTGCAGGCGGCCTGCACCGCCGCCGGCGATGTCGCGCGCGCTCACGATGAAGCGTTCCAGGCGATCCTGTCGCTTTTCCGGCGTGTGGCGTACGGCGGCCAGCATCACAGCCCCGGTCACCGCCGTCGCGGTCAGGTGGTCGGCGGGCGGGACGGCCATTTGGCCTTCCGGCGCCATGCTGCCGCCGCTCCAGAACGCGCCCATGGCGGTCCAGGATTCGGGGGTGGCGAACTTGGTCTTGTCGGCCCTGGCGGAAGCGGCGCGGCGGGTCGGCTCGTCGGGCCGGCGCACCCAGCTCTCGGCGGCCTCGATCGCGGCGGCGTCCTCCGGCGGCAGGGCCGCGTCCGGCACGGCGCGCGCGCACATGCAGGCCCACCACACGGCTTCCCGCTTGGGCAGCGCGTGGGCAAGCAGCTTCACCGCATCCTGGTGGCGGCCGGCGGCGACCAGCCGATCCACACCCGCGGACGCCGAATCGGCACCGGCGATGGCCTTCTCGCCATCGCCGTCGAGTTCGAGCCGCGACACCAGCGACGCCAGCGGCACGGCAAGCTTGGCAGGAACCTGGTTCATCAGTTGATGAGCACGAGGCCCCCCTTCACGATGTGTATGGCCTTGCCCTCCGTGTTGGTCATCAGGCCCTCGACCTTCGCCAACAGACCGGACTTCGCCTCGAAGATCATCTGCGCGTCGTTCTTGATCATCATCGACTTCAGCTCGATCTGGAAGGGTGTCATCTTGATCGAGCTGCCGCCGCAGACCAGGTCGATCGCCTGCGGCGCCTTCAGGGTGATCTTGCCCGCCTTCGCCTCGATCGTGATATTGCCGGTCTTTGACGTCTGCGTGATGTTTCCGTTGACCTCGGCCGACTGATTGCCCTGGCCCACGACCAGGTCGTGGTGGCCCTTCTGCACCTCAGTATAATGGTCGGACTTCTCGACCGAGACGACGTAGTCGCCCTCATTCACCACGACGAGGCGGTCGCCCTTCTTGACGAAGAGCGCATCGTTGCCCTTGTCGATGACGCGGTAGTGGTTGCCGCCTTCAAGATGCGTGAGGAAGTCGCCCTTCCCGAGCGTGACGTATTTGTGGCCCTTGCGCAGCAGGTAGGTGTCGGCGCCGTCGTACTTGCCCTCGTTGATCGTCTCGTTCCGGGCGTTCTTGATCAGGACGTTCATGTCCTTCTCGGCCTGGATGACGAAATCCTCGGAGGATTTGGTGTCGTCGACGTAGAGGATGTTGGCGTTCTTGGGCCCACCGCCCTTCGAGGAGCGCGTGTGGAAGCCGCTGCGCTCCTTGTTGCCCGGCATCGGGAAGGATTCCGACAGCGGCGCGTCGTCGCTGTACAGCGAGCCGACGATCACCGGCTTGTCCGGGTCGCCGTCCACGAAGCCGACCAGCACCTCGTCGCCGATGCGCGGCAGGAAGAAGGTGCCGCCCCACTTGCCGGCGGCAGGCTGGGCCACCCGCACCCAGATCTCGCAGGCGGTCTCGTTCTTCGGCCACTTCCGGTCCCACAGGAAGCGGACTTTCACCCGGCCGAGCTTGTCGGTGTAGATCTCCTCCCCGTCCTTGCCGACCACGATCGCTGACTGCAGGCCCGGCACGACCGGGCGCGGGCGCGGTGACCGCGGACGATAGGTCCGGTCGTCGGGCATCAGCGTGACGGCGCAGGAATATCCGGAACCGCCGCCATCGACGATCTGCGTCTCGTCGAAGGCGCTGTGGACCACGCGGGTCAGCAGGTAGGTGGCCTGCGTGTCGTCGCCCAGATCGACCGTGATCTTGCAGCCGGCGATGAAGGCCGGGTCGTAGCCGGTCGCCTGGGCGAGATCGGCCTCCGCCTCATAGGTCTGCATCGCGAGCAGCGCCGGCTGGGCATCCGCCTGGGTGTGCTGCCCGCCCGGCCAGTGGAACATCTGGAAGGCCGGATCGTTGTGGACCTCCTGCAGCACGGTCGGCGTCGTGGCGTCGAGCAGCACCGAATGCTTGGCGAGGTCGTAGTCCAGCGAGCGCACCGCGCCCGGCTTCAGCCGCGTCCGCTGCGAGAATCCGGTTAGCGAATCCCAGGCGGTCGAGGTCGAGGTGATCCGGTACGGCCCCGAGCCTGTCGGCAGGTAGTCCGCCGTGGCAGAGGCGACGAGCATGGTGTGCTCGTTCTCGCCATGGATGAAGTAGTAGCCGCAGCCCGTCTCATCCATCAGCCGCTGGCAGAAGTCGAAATCCGTCTCGTTGTACTGCATGCAGTACGGCCGCGGCGTGTCCTGCGCGGACATGAAGACCGGGACGGCGGCGGCGGCCTCCCCGCAGAGCGCCTTGACGATCGCCGGCACGGATTGGTTCTGGAACACCCGTACATCCGAGGTACGGGTCAGGTTCCAGAAGCTCGGTACGATCTCGAAGCCATAGGTGGTGTAGCCGGCGCCGAACCTGCCGATCTTGCGGAAGGTGTTGATCACGCCGTGGAACGTCCGCGGCTGCAGGTCCGAATCGCGGGTGATGACGACCAGCGCCGTCTGGCCGATCATGTCCTTCGCGGCGACGTCGTCCCTGGTGCTCAGCACCTCGGCCTGCACCACATAGGGCCGGGAGATCGCCTCGACTGCCTCGATACGACGCAGCGTGAAGGCAATGTCGGTCGACGTTTCGATCCGCAGCAGACGCGGTTGCTGGCTCAACTCGACGGACATCAACCCGCTCCTCTGGCCCCGACGCAGCATAGCCGCCTCTCTCCGCGTCTTGGAACAGCGGCGCCGGGTCCGGCGTGCCGGAAGATGAAGCGTTTCATCCGCCCTGTCCCGGCGAAACGACCGCGACACGGCTTGAGCGATCGCAAAGCGTGCGACGGATCACATGGGCGATGATTGCGCCATGCCCGCTTCCGCCGCCCCTGCCGACGACATCCTGCTGCGCCACGCCGCCACGCCGCTGCCGCGCTACACCAGCTATCCCACCGCGCCGCATTTCGCGCCGCTGGCCGCCGGCAGCGCGGCCGCCTGGCTGGCCGGCTGCGGGCCGGCCGACGCGCTGTCGCTCTACGTCCACGTCCCGTTCTGCCACGCGCTGTGCTGGTACTGCGGCTGCCATACGGCGGTGACACGCTCGGCGGCGCGGATCGCTCGCTACGGTGCGGGGCTGGAACGCGAGGCCGCGATGGTGGCCGCACTGCTGCCGGCCCATGGCGGGGTCGCCGCGCTGCATCTGGGCGGCGGCACGCCGACGGCACTCGGCGCGGCGGGGCTGGACCGCCTCGTCGCCACGCTGCGCCGCCTGTTTCCCTTCCGCGACGGGGCGGAAGTCGCGGCCGAACTCGATCCGCGCAGCCTCGAAGCACCGATGATCGAGGCGATGGCGCGATTCGGCCTGACGCGCGCGAGCCTCGGCGTGCAGGACATCAGCCCGGCGGTGCAGGCGCTGATCGGCCGCATCCAGCCGGCCGCGCAGGTCGAGGCCGCGGTGCGCGGCCTGCGGGCGGCCGGCATCGGCGGCATCAACATGGACCTGATCTACGGCCTGCCGGCGCAGGGCGTGGCGGAGGTCGAGGCCTCGGCCCGCTTCGCCGCCGATTGCGGCGCCGATCGCGTCGCCGTGTTCGGCTACGCCCATGTGCCGTGGATGAAGGCGCACCAGAAGGGCATCCGCACCGAGGACCTGCCCGACGCCGCGCTGCGCATGCGCCAGGCCGAGGCCGCGTCGCGGGTGCTGACCGGGGCGGGCTATGTCGCCATCGGACTGGACCATTTCGCGCTGCCGGGCGATTCGATGGCGCGCGCGGCCGCTTCGGGCACGTTGCGCCGCAACTTCCAGGGCTACACCACCGACACCGCGCCCTATCTGCTGGGCTTCGGCGCCTCGGCCATCGGCCGCACGCCCGCGGGCTTCGTGCAGAACGAGGCGGATGAGCGGCGCTGGCTTGCCGCCATCGAGGCCGGGGCGCTGCCGGTCGCCCGCGGCCGGCCGCTCAGCGAGGAGGACCGGCTGCGCAGCGCGCTGATCGAACGGGTGATGTGCGACGCGGCGATCGACCTCGCCGCCGTGCCGCCAGCCGTGATGCGGGACGCGGCGCCGCGGATCGACGGGCTGCTGGCCGATGGGTTGCTGCGCCGCGAAACCGGGCGCCTGGCGGTGACCGAGGCGGGGCGCCCCTTCCTGCGGCATTTCGCCGCCTGCTTCGACGCCTTCCTGGCCCCCGCCGCAGGGCGGCACAGCGCCGCGGTCTAGGCCCCGCCGCGCCGGAGGCCTGGCCGGGTCAGCCGCGGCCTTCGCACAGCCGCGAGAGCAGCGCGGTCAGGTCGGCCGGGTCATAGGGCTTGGGCAGCACCAGCGCCTGGCGATGCGTCGCGGGCAGCCCGGCCGCGCCATAGCCGGTGGCCACGACGAAGGGAATGCCGCGGGCGACCAGCGCATCCGCGACCGGCACCGAATTCTCACCGGCGAGGTTGAGGTCCAGCACGGCGGCGTCCGGCGCCTCCGTCTCCAGCATTTCCAGCGCCTGGGCCACCGAGCGGACGGGGCCGATCACCCCGAAGCCGGCATCCTCCAGCGCGTCCTCGACCAGCATGGCCACCAGCGCCTCGTCCTCGACAACCAGAATGCGGTGGGCGGGCGTATCGGAAGGCATACGGAAGTCCCTCGAAGGGCAGGGCGACGGCCCGACCATGGTTAATGACTACCACGACCATCGGTTGCAGCGACAATGCATTGGCTGCAACCGGACTTAGCGCCGGGTGCGCCACATGACCAGACAAAGGCCGGCCAGCCCGGCCAGGGCCATGGCGGTGATGGCAAGGCGCGGCCCCCTGGCATCCGCCAGCGCGCCCAGCAGCAGCACGCCGAGCGGGCCGGTGCCGATGCAGGTGGTGGTCAGGCCAAGGATGCGGGACCGTGCCTCGGGCGGTGCCTGCATCATCACGATGCCGGTCTGGAGGCTGGCGAAGGCCGCCGTACCCATCCCGCCGACCAGCAGCAGCAGCGCCGCGAGCAGCAGGAACGGCGCCTGCGCGGCGGCCACAAGCAGGCACAGGAAGCCAGCCGTCCCCACCCCGAACATCATCCGCCCCGGCGGCGCGCCGCGGCGCAGGGCGAGCGCCAGGCCGGTCAGCAGCGCGCCGAACGGTTCGGCGGCGGCGAGCAGGCCGATCTCGAAGGGGCTCGCCTGGAAGGCGACGGCGCCGAAAGCGGGCAGGATGCCCGTGTAGGAAAAGCCGAAGACGTTCATCACCACGGTCACGCCGAGCACCATGCGCAGCGCCGGATGGGCCATGGCGATGCGCGCGGCGTCGGCCACCTCCGCCAGCAGGCGGGAGGGCACCAGCACCCGCCGCTGCTGGCTGTGGGCCGCGCCGCGCACGAGCGAAAGTGCGGCGAGGTAGAACCCGGCCGCGATCAGATAGGCCGCGGTGACCCCGACCGATTGGTAGAACAGCCCGCCCGCCAACGGGCCGACCATGCGCGTCGTGCTGCCGGTCATGGTGTCGAAGGCGACGGCCTGGACGATGCGCTGCGGGCCGGCCGCCTCGGCGACCATGCGCCGGCGCGTGGCGAGCTCGTTGGTCCAGGCCAGCCCGCCGACCACACCGTTGACGAACAGGTGCCAGGGCGCGAGCCAGCCGGCGGCGGCAAGGGCGGCAATGGTCAATGCCCCCGCCGCCTGCGCCGCCTGGCCGGCCATCAGCAGCCGCTTACGGTCGAGGCTTTCGGCGAGCGCCCCGGCCAGCGCCCCGGCCATCAGCATCGGCAGGGCGCGGGCCATCAGCACAAGCGAGACGGCGAAGGCCGAGCCGGTGAGTTCATAGGTGAACAGGCCGCTGACCAGCATGTCCACCCAGCGCATCGCATTGGTCAGGCCGCCCGCCCCCCAGAGGCGGCGGAAATCCGGGTCCGCGAGCAGCTCGCGGACGGGACTTCGGCCGGGGTCGGCCGCGGGCGCGCTCAATACCCCGAATCGTCGAGCCGCAGCAGCGGGAAGGCGCTGTGGACATGCGGCATGTTGGTCGGCATCGCCGCATGCACGAAGCCCGGGCCGAGCTGGTCGACCGCCGTCACGCCGAGCAGGCCGAGCGCCGAGCGGAACTCGTTCTCCAGGATCTCGAGCAGCCGCACCACGCCGGCCGCGCCATCGGCCGCCAGCGCATAGCAATAGAGCCGCCCGAGCCCCACGCATTCCGCACCCAGGCACAGCGCCTTCACCACATCCGTCCCGCGCGAGAAGCCGCCATCGACCCAGACCTTGGCGCGGCCGCCGACCGCCTGGACGACCTCGGGCAGCACCTCGATCGACCCGCGCCCGGCATCCAGCTGCCGGCCACCATGGTTCGAGACATAGACGACCTCGACGCCATGCTGGACGGCGATCAGCGCGTCCTCCCCGGTCGCGATGCCCTTGAGGATGAGCTTCAGCGTCGGATGCTTGTCCTTGATGCGCTTCACATCGTCCCAGTTCAGCGCGGCCTGGCGCATCTGCGCCTCCCCGGTCGCGGTGGCGCGCCAGGGCTTGGCGAAGCGGCGGACGATGTCGCGCTCGCGCCGTGAATAGATCGCGGTGTCCACTGTCAGGCAGAAGGCGTCGTAGCCGGCGGCGATGGAACGCTGGATGCTGTTCTCGATCGAGGCGGCGTCGCCGCGCACATAGAGCTGATAGATCTTCATCCCCGGCGCCGCGGCCGCCACATCCTCCAGCCCCGGCTTGGAGACGGAGGACAGCATGATCGGCACACCGAAGGCCGAGGCGCCCTCGCCCGCCGTGACCGCGCCATTGGCGCCCACCGCCATGAATTCGAGCCCGCCGACCGGGGCGAGCATCACCGGCAGGCGGATCTTCTTGCCGAACAGGGATGAGGTGCTGTCGATCTTCGACACGTCGCGCAGCACGCGCGGGCGCAGCGCCAGCGCGTCGATGCCCATGCGGTTGCGCCGCATGGTGGTCTCGGTCTCGGTGGCGCCGACCAGGTAGTCCCACATGTTGGCGTCGAGGCGGTTCCTCGCCGCCTTCACGAATTCATGCAGCGCCAGGTACTTGGTCTGCGTCTCGGCGAGGGCTTCGGGTTCGATCGTCATGGCGCTGTCTCGTCCGTCTCAGAGGAAGTCGCGGGTCCAGGCGGCGTAGTCGGCTTCCCGCGTGACCTGCTTCATCAGCGATGCCGGGGCGACGCCCTTGAGATCGGCCGGCGGGGTGCCGTCGCGCAGCGCCTTCAGCGTCGCGTGGATCGCAGCGACCGCGGCGGCGAAGGGCTGGTGGCCCTGAAGGGCCACGCGCACGCCATGCGCCGCGAGCCGCGCCTTGTCCGCCATGGAGGCCGGTGTGCCGCCGAGGATGATCGGCACGCCACCCGCCGCATCGCGCAGCGCGGCGAGCTGGTCCCAATCGTTCACGCCGGTGAAGAACAGCGCATCGGTGCCGCAGGTCGCATAGGCCTTCGCCCGCCGCACCGCCTCGTCGAGGTTGACGAGGTTCAGCGCGGAGGTCCGCGCGATGACGGTCAGCCCGGCATCCTCCCGCGCCGCGACCGCCGCGCGCATCTTGCCCAGGCCCGCCTCGAGGCTCAGCAGCCCCGGCTCGCCGCCGCCATGGGCGCGGGGCAGGTCGGTGTCCTCGATGGTCAGGGCGGCGATGCCGGCGGTCTCCAGCTCCTCGACCGTGCGCATCACGTTCAGGGCATTGCCGTAGCCGTGATCGGCGTCGACCAGCAGCGGCGGCGCACCGCCACGACAGATGCGCCGCGCCTGGTCGGCGAATTCGGACAGCGTCAGCACGATGATGTCCGGCGCGCCGAGCACCGTGAGCGAGGCGACGGAACCGGCGAACATCGCCGCCTCGAAGCCGAGGTCGGAAGCGATGCGCCCGGCGATCGGGTCGTGCACGGAAGCGGGGTGGATGCAGGCGCCGCCCGCCAGGATCGCGCGAAAGGACGCGCGGCGCTGCGCCGTGCTCGGTGGACGTTGCATCCCGGTTTCCTCGAATTCGTCGGACGGCACTCTGCAACCGGGCGCCGCGCCGGTCTAGGCTGCCCCCGGACATGGAAGGGGTGCGTGATGAGCGACGCGGTGGCCGAGGCCCTGGTGGGGCGCAAGGACGAGATCCTGGAACGGCTGAAGGCGCTGCTGCGCCTGCCGAGCGTCAGCACGGATCCGGCTTATGCGGCCGGTATGAAGGCGACGCGCGACTTCCTGATGGCGCGGCTGAAGGAAGGCGGCCTGGACGATGTGCGGCTGCTGGATGGCGGCGGCCAGCCGGCGGTCACCGCCGCCTGGAACGGCGCACCCGGCAAGCCGACGCTGATCATCTACGGCCATTACGACGTGCAGCCGCCCGATCCGCTCGAATTGTGGAAGTCCCCGCCCTTCGAGCCGACCATCCGCGACGGCAGGCTCTATGCCCGCGGCGCGTCGGATGTGAAGGGATCGACGCTGATCGCGGTCGAGACGGTGATCGAGTTCATCCGCGCCGGCGGCTGCCCGGTGAACATCCGCTTCTTCCTGGAAGGGGAGGAGGAGATCGGCAGCCCATCGCTGCGCAGCATCATCGACCGCCACGCGGATGCGCTGGTGGGCGATGCGATGATCTCGGCCGATGGCGGGCGGGCCAGCACGACGCTGCCGACCGTCAGCGTCGGGTCGCGCGGGCTGACGGCGCTGCGCTTCACGCTGCGCACGGCGTCGAAGGACATGCATTCCGGCCGCTATGGCGGGTCGGTGCGCAACGCGAATCACGAAATGGCCCGGCTGATCGCAACGCTGCATGATGAGGACGGCCGCATCATCGTCCCCGGCTACATGGAGGCGATGTCCCCGATCACCGCGCGCGAGGCCGAGGACGCCGCCGCCCTGCCGGTGGATGAGGCCGAGTTCTACGGCGCGGTCGGCGCGGCGCCCTATGGCGACACGCGCTTCAGCGTGCGCGAGCGCATCACCCTGCTGCCGACCATCGAGGTGAACGGCATGTGGGGCGGGTATATCGGCGCGGGCTCCAAGACGGTCCTGCCTTGCGAGGCCCATGCGAAGCTGACCATGCGGCTTGGCCCGAACATGGACCCCGTGCGCGCCCAGGCCCTGGTGCGCGACCACCTGATCGCCAAGGCCGCGCGCGGCACGACCCTGACCTTCGAGGAATCCGACAACGGCACCCCCGCCTTCACGCTGCGCGAAGGGCACCCGCTGCTCGCCGCGGCCGAGACGGTGATCCGCCGCACCCGCAACCGCGCGCCGGTCCGCGCGCGGGCCGGCGGGACCATCCCGATCACGGCGATCTTCAAGGAGCGGCTCGGCCTCGACACCCTTACCTTCGGCTTCGCCATGCCCGACGAGGACGTCCATGCGCCGAACGAGTTCTTCAGGCTTTCGTCGCTGGAGGAAGGCCTGCGGGCCTGGCCGCTGCTGTTGTCGGAGCTTGGACAGGTGAGCCCGCAGACGCTGCGCGGCGGGTGACGGCGGCGCCGAGGCATGTTCCGCTCACGCGGAAACGGCCCCGGCCCGCACTCACGCCGCCTTCAGCGCCTCCACGAAGACGTTGCAGTATCGCGCCGCCGTCACCTCGAACACCGCGCGCCGCAGCGCCGTGTGGCGTTCACGGCGTTCGTCGAGCGGCATCTCGAGCGCGGCGTTCATCGCCTCGGCGATGGCGTCGGGATCATAGGGGTTGACCAGCAGGGCGTCGGTCAATTCCTCCGCCGCGCCGGCGAAGCGCGACAGGATCAGCACGCCGGGATCTGCCGGATCCTGCGCGGCGACGAATTCCTTCGCCACCAGGTTCATCCCGTCGCGCAGCGGCGTCACCAGGCCGATGCGGGCGATGCGGAACAGCCCAGCGAGCTTCGTGCGCGGCACCGTCTGGGTCATGTAGCGCAGCGGCATCCAGTCGAAGCGCGAGAAGCGCCCGTTGATGTCCCCGGCAAGCCGATCGAGCTCATGCCGCAGCGCCTGGTACTCCGCCACATCTTCCCGCGACCGGGCGGCGATCTGCAGCAGGGAGATGCGCTGCTGCTGCTGCGGGAAGCGCGCCAGCAGCCGGGCGAAGCCCTCGAAGCGGTTGGGCAGCCCCTTGGAATAGTCGAGCCGTTCCGCGCTGATCGCGAGCGCCCGGCCCCTGAGGCTGTCCCGCAAGCGCTGGATATAGGCGGTGCCGGCCGATCGCGCCGCGACGCGGTGGAACCCGGTCGCGTCGATGCCAATCGGGTCGGCGATGGCGCGCAGGCGCCGGCCGTTCGTGACCACTTCCTCGCCTTCCACCGTGAAGCCGGTGTAGCGCTGCGCGCAGCCGAGGAAGTCCTGCAGATGCGTGCCGGTCTGGAAGCCCACCACGTCATAGGCGCACAGCGCGCACAGCAGCTCGCGCGCCGGCGGCAGCGCCTCCAGCACCGATGCCGGGACGAAGGGGACGTGCAGGAAGAAGCCGATCCGCCCGGTGAAGCCGCGTTCGCGCAGCGCCGCCGCCAGCGGGATCAGGTGGTAGTCGTGCACCCACACCATGTCGTCCTCGCGCAGCATCTTCAGCAGCGCATCGGCGAAGTCGCGATTGACGGCGAGGTAGCCCTCGAAATCCTCGCGCCGGTAGCGCATCAGGCCGAGCCGGAAATGCAGCAGCGGCCACAGCGAGGAATTGGCGAAGCCGACATAGAAGCGATCGTAATCCTCCGAATCGAGGTCGATCGTCGCGTAGGTCACCCCATCTGACTCGGTGGCGCGGGCGGTGTCGGACGGCTTGTCCACGACGCGCCCGCTCCAGCCGAACCACAGCGTGCCGGGTTCGACGAAGGATTGCAGCGCGACCGCGAGCCCGCCGGCATGCGCGCCGCCATTCCGGCGCGGCGGCGGCACGCGGTTCGAGACGATCACGAGGCGCGCCACAACCCCTCCTCCCAGCTGCGGGACAGGCGCATTGCCGACAGGATAAGCCCGACCTGGGAATAGGTCTGGGGAAAATTGCCCCACAGCGCCCCGGTGACCGGGTCCACATCCTCGGACAGCAGCCCGACATGGTTGCGCCAGGCCAGGGCGCGTTCGAACACCGCGCGCGCCTCCTGCTTGCGCCCGATCCGCGCGAGGGTGTCGATGTACCAGAAGGTGCAGACGAGGAAGCCGACCTCGGGCGTGCCGAAATCATCGGCATGATCGTAGCGCAGCACGATGCCGTCGCGGACCAGGCGGCGTTCCAGCACCTCCACCGTGCGCAGGAACAGCGGGTCGGTCGCCTTGATCAGCCCCAGTTCCGGCAGCAGGAAGGTCGAGGCATCGGCGACGCAATCGCCGTTCAGCACGCCGGAGATCCAGCCCTCCCCCGGCACCGTCGCCGCCTCCAGGATGCGGCCGCGCAGCGCCTGGGCGCGGCGGTCCCAATCCCGTGCCTCGGCATCGAGGCCGAGATGCTGCGCGATGGCGCCGAGCCGGTCGAGCGCCGCCCAGCACATCGCCGCCGAATGCGTGTGTGGCGCCGCGCGGCCGCGATATTCCCACAGGCCGGCATCGGGTTCGAAGGCGTCGCGTTCGGCATGCCGTCCGATGCGGGCGAGTTGCCGGTACAGCGCGACATCGCCGGTGCGGCTCAGCCGCTGGTCCCAGAACATCTGCGTCGCCGCCATGACGATGGCGCCGTAGCTGTCGTTCTGCCGCTGCGAGACCGCCGCATTGCCGATGCGCACCGGCCCGTCGCCGCGGAACCCCGGCAGCGCGGTGGCGGTCCGTTCATCGGTCGGGGTGCCCGGCGCGATGGGGAACAATGGCGGGATCGGCCCGGCCGAACCATCCGGCACGGTGTCCAGGATGAAGCGCAGGAAGCCTTCCATGGTGCGCGTCGCATTGAGCCGATTGAGCGCGCCCACCGTGAAGAAGGCATCGCGCAGCCAGCAGAAGCGGTAGTCCCAGCAGCGCCCGCTGCGCGGGGATTCGGGAACCGAGGTCGTGAGCGCCGCGACGATCGCCCCGGTATCCTCGAAGGAGCAGAGCTTGAGCGTGATCGCGGCGCGGATCACGGCCTCCTGCCAGTCGAAGGGCAGGTTCAGCCCGCGCACCCATTCGATCCAGTAGGCCTCGGTCTCCGCCAGCGCCTGTCGCGCGACCGTGTCGGGCGCTTCCGGCACGCTCTCATCCGGCCCGATGATGATGTTGATCGGGCGGTCGAGGCCGAACTCCGCCTCCGCCGTCACGTAGCTCAGCGGCGCATCGGTGGTCAGGCGCAGCACCAGGTCCGCGCCGCGGTAGCGCACATGGTTGCTGCCGATCGTCATGGTGCCGGGGTCGCTGCCATAGGCGAAGGACGGCCGGATGCGGATGCGGATGCGCGGGCGGCCCGAGACCGGCTCGATCCGCCGCACCAGCGCCGGGGGACGGTACATGCGCCCGAAGCGGCTGAAGCGCGGCGCGGCATCAACGATGCGGATGCCGCCGCCGCTGGCATCGGTCAGCACCGTCTCCAGCATCGCGGTGTTGCGCAGGTAGCGCTGCCGGCTGCCGGCCTGGTCGCGCAGCAGCACATCCATGAAGCCGCGCTCCGGATCCTCCCCGCCCAGCAGGGCATTGAACACCGGCTCCGCATCCAGGCGCGGGAAGCAGAACCAGGCGTGGCGCCCGGTGGTGGTGATCAGGGAGGCCACGGCGCAGTTGCCGATGGCGGCGAGATCAAGTCCCGGCATGCGTCGCCTCCTTCGCCAGGCGTGCCTGTCCGCGGGCGACCCAATCGCGCACCGCCGCCGGCCCGCCATGGAAGTCGCGCCCGACCTGCAGCCCCATGCCGCCAAGCCCGCGGGCCGCCCGCATGCCGTCCTCATCGGTGACGTCATCGCCGACGAAGACCGGGCGGCGGCCAAGGAAGGGCGGCGTGGCCATCAGCGCCTCGACCGCCCGGGCCTTGGTCGCGCCGCGCGGGCGGATCTCGATGGCCATGTGCGCGGGCAGCATCTCGAATTCCGCGGGGCGGCTGGCGACCAGCGCCTCGATCGCCGCGCGCGACTGGTCCGCATGCTGCGGGGCGGCACGAAAATGCAATGCGACGCCGTGCGGCTTGCGCTCGACGAGCACGCCGGGCCAACCGGCGGCCTGCCGGTCCAGATGCGCGACCCAATCGGGCGGAACGGATGCGAGCGTGCCGTCATCGAGGAGGTGGCCCGCCGCGTCGCGCAGTTCGGCCCCATGGCTGAAGCCGCCGGCCGGGCGCCAGGGCCGCAACAGGCGGTCCGCCGTTTCGCGCGCCCGTCCGGTCACAACCGCCAGGGCACCGCCGAGGCCAGCGGCGAGCCGGCTCAGAACGGCGGGAAGCCCGGGTGGGACGATCACCGAATCCGGTGTGGGCGCCAGATCGAGAAGGGTGCCATCGAGGTCCAGGAACAGCGCCCAGCCTGCCTCGATCTCGGGAACAGCATCGGTAGTCATGTACGGGATCTAGGCGGCACAACCGCAAATTGCAGTCTTGTAATTCTGGCAGGAATGGGGCAGCCGCCGGGGCCGGTGGATCGAATCACCGGGGGCGGAAGGCTTGGCGCGCCTGTCAGGATGAAACAGGGCACCGCCATGTCATTGCCGGCGCTCGATGAATTCCGGCAGGCCTAGGTATTGGTCTGATCCGGCGGTATCCCCCCGGGCAGCCGGGCGGCGCCGTTCCCTTCTTCGCATGGCACGCCTTTCATGCCCACGCCGTAGCAGGTCATGGACAGTGATCCCATTGCATAGCCGCGCAGCAAAGCCCGCGCGTCGCTGTCTTCTGCCGCAAGCCCCGCCGCATAGAGCAGAGGGATGAAGTGGTCGGGCGTGGGGACCGCCATAGCATAGTCGGGATGCTCGACAGCCTTGAGAATATCGGCTGGCGCCTCGGCCATCTGGCGGGCCACCATATCATCGAAGCGATGCGCCCAGTCAGCACCGGCATCCGGGCGGTTCCACTCGATGCGGCGCAGATTGTGCACGACGTTGCCGCTCGCAACGACCATCACGCCCCGCTTGCGCAACGGGTTCAGCTTCCTGGCAAGGTCGAGGTGATAGTCCAGAGGCTTCAGTGCGTTGATCGACAGTTGGACCACCGGGACATCGGCCTTCGGAAAAACATGCGCCAGGACGCTCCAAGCGCCGTGGTCGAGCCCCCATTGATCATGGTCGGCGCCAACCCAATGCGGCTTGACGACCTCGGCCACTTCGCCGGCCAGTTCCGGAAGGCCGGGTGCGGGATAGTCGAAGGCGAACAGCTCATCGGGAAAGCCGTAGAAGTCGTGGATCGTGCGCGGGCGGGCCATGGCGGTCACGGCGGTCGCGCCGATGAACCAATGCGCCGACACCACCAGCACCGCGCGCGGCCGCGGCAGCGCCTGCCCGAGCCTGTTCCACGCCCGCGTGTAGCCGTTGTCCTCCAGCGTGTTCATCGGGCTTCCGTGGCCGAGGAAAAGTGCAGGCATGACCGTCATGTCGATCGTTCCATGATGCGTGCATCAATTTCGATGGCCCGGTCATCGAGATGAGGATAGCCTAGTCCAAATCGGCCTATAATCCAACAATAATCACCGCCACGCCTCATTCCAATGGGAAGAAAGCCATGAGCGATGTCGAGACCAACGAACAACAACATCTCGATCATCTCTACAAGAATGCGGTCAGTGGCAAGGAGGATTTGCTCGTATGGGCGGGTGGAGACGCCAAATCCCAATCTCTGATGTACACGACTGCATTTTCAAGACGATTTCCGAAATTACCAATTAAGGCTGTCGTTGAGCTCTCCAAATACCATGATGCGACTCTGGATCATCGCCTGCGGACGAAGCGCCAGGTCCCCGACGTGATCCACCTTCAGTCGCTGCAGGATTTCGACTATTGGAAAAATAACGGCACACTTGAACGCTACCGGCCGCTGGGCCTGGAGCACGCGCCGGAACACTTCATCGATCCGGACGGATTCTTCGTCCCGTTGTTCGTGTTCGCCTTCTCGAATGTCTACGACTCACGTGCCGTCACTGACGCGGAGGCGCCGATCGAGGCGGAGGACTATCTCGATCCAAAGTGGAAGGGTCAGATTGTCCTGACCTACCCCCATGACGATGATGCCGTTCTCTATCAGTTCGAACAGTTGGTCGGCCAGTTTGGCTGGGAGTGGCTGGAAGCGCTGCTGACGCAGGAGGTGGAATGGGTGCGTGGCACGCAGACCCCTGCGCACCTGATCGCGACCGGGAAGAAGAAGGTTTCCTTCACGACCTACAACACCCTCATCGATCAGCCCGGCAACCCGCTGCGCTTCCGCATTCCGGAGCGGACCTTCTTTCAATCCTGGTATCAGACGGGTGCCATCGTCAGGGCGTCTCGCAACAAGTGGGCGGCGCGCCTCTACCTCTCGTTCTGGCTGTCGCGTTCCCAACAGGAAAGTGTGTTCCAGTGGCCGGCCCGCGAGGACGTCGCCATTCCGGCCGGCTTCCGCCACGTCCGGCACTATCCCAATACATCACCGGCCGGCTTTCGCGAGTTCATGCGCGACCGGGCGCGCGTCGAACGCCTCAAGGGCGTCTTCGAAAACTACATTGGCCCGGTTCAGGGTGTGAACCCGAATACGCTGGATTTATGAGACGGAAGGCTTCGGGCCACGGCATCGCGGGCGTCGGCGGCACGTCACGTCGGGATTGTGGCGTGGCTTCCGCGACCGTCAGTTCCATTCACGGGAACCGAGTGCTCAGCCGTGTTCCGGATTGGCGGAATTCTGGCGCGCCCGGGAAGATTCGAACTCCCAACCCCCAGATCCGTAGTCTGGTGCTCTGTCCAGTTGAGCTACGGGCGCATCTGGCGCGGCGGTGTTGGGAGGAATGGCGCGCCCGAAAGGATTCGAACCTCTGACCCCCAGATTCGTAGTCTGGTGCTCTATCCAGCTGAGCTACGGGCGCCCGTGCCGCCACCGCGGCGAGGCCGGGGGAATAGCGGAGGTGACGAACCTCCGCAACCCCCACCCGGCGCCTTCCTGTCAGCTTCCTCATATCCCCGGGCCGGTGATGGCGACGCCAGCCGCCGCGAGCAGCAGGCCAACGCCGATCGGCGCGGCCAGCCGCCGTCCCCAGCGGCTGTTCTTCTCCAGCGCCATCAGCGCGCCGAGTGCGAGCATCCAGCCGAGGCTGCCGGTGCCGACCACGAACATCAGCAGCATCAACAGCCAGCAGCAGCCGACGCAGTAGACGCCGTGGGCGAAGCCGATGCGCAGGCCCTCGGCCTTCGGCCGCCGCCCGATCCAGCGGGCGAGCACGAAGGCGAGCGGCGAGCGGCAGCCATCGAGGCAGCGGTATTTCAGCGGCGAGAACTGGAACAGCCCCGCCATCAGCAGGATGACGAATCCGACCGCCCAGCCGTTGAAGGTCAGCCACAGGGAGCCGCGCGCCAGCGCCAGCAGCGCCATGCCGAGCAGATGCGCCACGAGGCCGAATCCGAACCAGGCGAGCAGGTAGCCGCCGAACAGCAGCGCCATCAGCCACCCGGCATCGGGGCGATTCGCGGTCATCCGGCGGAACACCATGGCGAGCGGCAGCGTCGTGGGCAGCATCATCGCCGCCGTCATCACCACCCAGCCGCCGGCATAGAGCAGCGCCGGCGCGACCAGCTCCCCAGCCGGCAGCGCGCTGCACAGGCTCCCCGCCAGGCCGAGCCGCGTCCAGTCATGGTCGAGGTAGCGGGCATAGGGCGAGAGGTCCCACGCCCCCAGTGCCGCCCAGGCCATCACGACCATGCCGGCGAAGAGCGGCACGAAGACGCGATCGTGCGGCGTCAGGCCGCCTGATGTCGAAGGGCCGTGCACCGCTGCCGGCCGGTCAGCCGTTCAGCTCGAACAGCCCCTGGATCGCGTTGTGGCCCTGCAGCTTCAGGTCGATGCCGAGTTCCGGCTGCGTCAGGCGGAACTCGGAGGCCTTGCTGACATAGGCAGGCGAGCCGGGAATGGTCGAGAAGATGCTCTCCACCAGCCGGGTGGGTTCGCCGGTCGGGCCACGATAGGGTTCCATCTCGGCATGCACGGCATCGCCGATCCGCAGCGTGCCCTTGCCCTGCCGGACCTCGAAGGTGATGGGCGCGCGGCGTGCCGCCACCTCCTCCCCCACCAGGGCGACCAGGTCGGCGATCGGGCCGCCGAGTTCACCGCGGAACGCCTTGAGCAGGGCCACTTCCTGCTGCGGCGTCGCGCGGTCATCGACATAGCGGATGACGCGCCACTTGCCGGCCAGGACATTGCCCGGGATGAAGACCGCGACGCCGAAATTCAGGCCCGAGACGTCGAGCCCTTCGATCTCGCCCTTGTCGATGTGATAGGCGAGCGAGGAGCGGCACGTCCCGTTGTCCGGATCCTCGCCGATCCAGCAGGGGCAAAGGGTGTTGCAGTCGCAGACCTCGAGCAGCTCACCCTTGAGATGGTAGCCCATTGCGGTCCTCCTCCCGATTGCAGCGGCCGCGCAGGGAGCGCGGTCCGGCGACATTCGACCCGTGAATGCCAATCAATGCGGTGAGCGACGGAAACGCGATCTTCGCGCGGGACATTGATCCCGCGGCGGTTCGCAGTCACGCGAAATCGTGAACGCGTGACGCGATATGAACAGGATGTCAGGAGATGGGCTGCGGCCCCGTCGCGGGGGCCGCAGCGCCGCATCATACGGGCATGGTATGGCGCGCAGGGTTGGTGTGGCGGCTGCGCGCGAAACCAGGATTCTGATAGCGAGTCAGCCGCGAGGCTGACCGGTATCAGGCCGCGAGCTTGTCGAGCTCGCGCACCACCGCCTCACCCATGACGGAGGTGCCGACGCGGGCCATGCCGGCCTGCATGATGTCGGCCGTGCGCAAGCCGCCCGACAGCACCTTACCCACCGCGGCCTCGACCAGGGTGGCGTCTTCCTCCATGCCGAAGGACCAGCGCAGCAGCATCGCGAAGGACAGGATCTGCGCCAGCGGATTGGCGATGCCCTTGCCCGCGATGTCGGGGGCGGAACCGTGGATCGGTTCGTACAGCGCATGGCGCTTGCCGGTGGCCGGATCGACCGCGCCGAGCGTCGCCGAGGGCAGCATGCCAAGCGAGCCGGTCAGCGCCGCGGCGAGGTCCGACAGCACGTCGCCGAACAGATTGTTGCCGAGGATGACGTCGAACTGCTTCGGCCGGCTGCAGAGCTGCATGGCGCAGTTGTCGGCGTACATGTTCTCGAGCTCCACATCGGCGTATTCGGCCTTGTGGACTTCACCCACCACGGCGCGCCACAGGCGGCCGGACTGCATGACGTTGGCCTTCTCGACCGACGTCACCTTCTTGCGGCGCTGGCGCGCGAGGTCGAAGGCGACGCGGGCGACGCGGGCGATCTCATCCTCATGATACACGTCGGTGTCGAAGCCGCGGCGCTTGCCGTCGGCCAGCGTCTCGACGCCGCGCGGCTCGCCGAAATAGATGCCGCCGGTGGATTCGCGGACGACCATGATGTCCACGCCGCGCACCACGTCCGCCTTCAGGGAGGAGGCCTCCACCAGCGGGTCGAGCACCACCGCCGGGCGCAGGTTGGCGAAGAGGCCGAGATCCTTGCGCAGCCGCAGCACGCCGAGTTCGGGGCGCTGTTCGAACGGCAGGCCGTCCCACTTCGGGCCGCCGACGGAGCCGAACAGCACGGCGTCCACCGCCTTGGCGCGGGCCACCGTCTCGTCGGAGCAGGGCGTGCCTTCCGCGTCGATCGCCGAGCCGCCGACCAGGCGTTCCTCGATGTCGAAGGACACGGCGCGGCGCCGGCCCATCCAGTCGATGACGCGGCGGACTTCGCGCATCACCTCGGGCCCGATCCCGTCGCCGGGCAGGATGAGAAGCTTCTTGTTCGAAGGCATGTTCGGGAACGTCTCCTGGTCGGTCGGGAGACGCCCCGGGTGGACGCCGCCCGCAGAAAGGGTCAGCTCAGGCGTAGAGCCAGGGCTGGGCGGCCTTCTGCTTCGCTTCGAAGCTGTCGATGGCCGGGGCGTGCTGCATCGTCTGGCCGATGTCGTCGAGGCCGTTCAGCAGCAGGTGCCGGCGCAGCGGGTCGATCTTGAAGGGGATCTCCTCGCCATTCGGGCGCACCACCACCTCGCGTTCGAGATCGACGGTGATGCGGGCATTGGCGCCGAGCTTCGCGTCTTCCATGAGCTGCGCGCAGACTTCCTTCGGAAGCCGCACCGGCAGCACGCCGTTCTTGAAGCAGTTGTTGTGGAAGATGTCCGCGAAGTCCGGCGCGATGACGCAGCGGATGCCGAAGTCCAGCAGCGCCCAGGGCGCGTGCTCACGCGAGGAACCGCAGCCGAAGTTCTCGAAGGAGATGAGCACTTCCGCGCGCCGGTACGGTTCCTGGTTCAGGACGAAGTCGGGGTTCTCGCTGCCGTCTTCCTTGTAGCGGAAGTTGGCGAAGAGGTTCTTGCCGAAGCCGTTGCGCGAGATCGACTTCAGGAAGCGCGCCGGGATGATCTGGTCGGTGTCGACATTCGCCTTGGGAAGCGGGGCGGCGATGCCCGTCAGCGTCGTGAAGGCCTGCATCACACGGTCTCCTTCGGCTGATAGTCGCGCACATCGGCGAGATGCCCCGCCAGCGCGGCCGCCGCGGCCATGGCGGGCGACAGCAGGTGCGTGCGCCCACCGGGCCCCTGGCGGCCTTCGAAGTTACGGTTGGACGTGCTCGCCGAACGCTGGCCCGGCGTCAGCTTGTCCGGGTTCATGCCGAGGCACATGGAGCAGCCGGCCTCGCGCCACTCGAAGCCCGCTTCCCTGAGGATGCGGTCGAGGCCCTCGGCCTCCGCGGCCTTCTTCACCAGGCCCGAGCCGGGGACGACCATGGCGCGCACGCCATCGGCCACGCGGCGGCCCTTGGCGATGGCGGCGGCAGCACGAATGTCCTCGATGCGGGAATTGGTGCAGGAGCCGATGAAGACGACGTCCACCTTCAGGTCCTGCAGCCGCTGGCCCGGCGTGAGGCCCATGTACTGGACCATGCGCTCCATCTGGACGCGCTTGGCTTCATCCGACACATCCGCCGGGTTCGGCACCACGCCGGTGATCGGCAGCACGGCTTCGGGGTTCGTCCCCCACGTCACCTGCGGCGCGATCGCATGGGCGTCGAGCTTCAGCTCGGTGTCGAAATGCGCGCCGGCGTCGGACGGCAGCGTCTTCCACCACTCCATCGCGCGCGCCAACGCGGCACCCTTCGGCCCGTTCGGCGTTTTCGCGATGTAGTCGTAGGTCGTCTGGTCGGGGGCGACCATGCCGGCGCGGGCACCGCCCTCGATCGACATGTTGCACACCGTCATGCGCCCGGCCATGTCGAGCGCCCGGATCGCGTCGCCGGCGTATTCGATGACATGGCCGGTACCGCCGGCCGTGCCGATCTTGCCGATGATGGCGAGCACGATGTCCTTGCCCGAGCAGCCGAAGGCGAGGTTGCCATCGACGCTGATGCGCATGTTCTTCGCCGGCTTCTGCAGCAGCGTCTGGGTGGCGAGCACGTGCTCCACCTCGGACGTACCGATGCCGAAGGCGAGCGCGCCCATCGCACCATGCGTGCTGGTGTGGCTGTCGCCGCAGACGATGGTCATGCCCGGCAGCGACCGGCCGAGCTCCGGCCCGATCACATGCACGATGCCCTGCCGTTCATCCAGCAGCGGGATCAGCGGCATGCCGAATTCGGCGGCGTTCTTCTCGAGCGTCGCCACCTGCAGCGCGCTCTCGGGATCGACGATGCCGGTATAGCGCGACGCGTCGGTCGCGATGTTGTGGTCGATCACGCCGAGCGTCGCATCGGGGCGGCGGATGCCGCGCCCGGCCGCGCGCAGGCCGTCGAAGGCCTGCGGCGTGGTGACTTCATGGGTAAGGTGAAGGTCGATGTAGAGCAGTGCCGTGCCGTCCGGGAGGGTGTCCACCACATGGGCGTCCCAGATCTTGTCGAACAAAGTGCGCGGCTTCTGCGCTGACATCGCTTTCTCCCGAATAGTCACCCGCGGGTGCTGCGCGGATCGCAGCACCCCTTAGATAGTCAGCCCTCGGCCGTCGCGGCAGGGGCGGCCTTGGCATCCGGCTTGGTGCCCAGCTTCTCGGCGATGCGCGCCGACTTGCCGGTGCGGCCACGCAGGTAATACAGCTTCGCGCGGCGCACCTTGCCGCGGCGGACCACCTGGATCTCGGCCACGTTCGGCGAATACAGCGGGAACACGCGCTCCACACCCTCGCCGTAGGACAGCTTGCGAACCGTGAAGTTGCTCTGCACGCCCTTGTTGTTGCGCGCGATCACCACGCCTTCATAGGCCTGGGTGCGGACGCGCTCGCCTTCCTGCACCTTCACCATCACGCGGACGGTGTCGCCCGGCGCGAAGTCCGGGGTGGCGCGGGCGGCGGTGAGGCGGGCCAGCTGATCGGCCTCGAACTGCTCCAGAAGGTTCATGACCCTATCCTTTCCTTGATTCTCTTAGGCGGCGGCGGGGTGGCCGTCCATGCCCCCAGCCCCGCGTTGTTTCGCTTCGTGCCGTGCCCACAGGTCGGGTCGGCGCTCCTTCGTGATCCGCTCGCTCTCCGCCCGGCGCCAGCGCGCGATCTCCGCGTGATGGCCGGACAGGAGCACATCCGGGATGGCCCGGCCCTGCCATTCGGCGGGCCGGGTGTAGTGCGGGTATTCCAGCAGCCCCTCGGCGCCGTGACTTTCCTCCGCCGCGCTGTCGGCCGCCCCCATCACGCCCGGCAGCAGCCGGACGCAGGCGTCGAGCAGCACCAGCGCGGCCGTCTCGCCGCCGCTCAGCACGTAGTCGCCGATCGAGACCTCGACCATGCCGCGCGCCTCGATGACGCGCTGGTCGATGCCTTCGTAGCGGCCGCAGAGCAGGACGCAGCCAGGCCCTTCGGCGAGCGACCGGGCCAGCGCCTGGTCCAGCAGCCGTCCGCGCGGGGTCAGGTAGATCAGCGGACGGGCGTCGCCGTGCGGCATCACCCCGCCGATCGCCGTGTCCAGCACATCCGGGCGCATCACCATCCCCGCCCCACCGCCGGCCGGCGTGTCATCGACAGTGCGATGACGGTCGGTAGCGAAGCCGCGGATGTCGTGGGTGTCGATCGACCAGGTGCCGTTGCCCAGCGCGCGGCCGGCCAGCGACAGCCCCAGCGGCCCGGGGAACATCTCCGGAAACAGCGTCAGGATCGACGCATGCCACGTCATGCCGCGTCCTCCCCCGGCTGCGGCTGGACGATGATCTCGCCCGGCGGCACCACCGTGACCCGCCCGCCCGCGACATCCACCACCGGCACCACGGCCTTGGTGAAGGGCAGCAGGTGCTCGGCGCGGTCGCCCGCGACGATCAGGAAGGGGCCGGCGCCGTGATCCTCCACCGCGCGGATGGTGCCGAGGCGCTCTCCCGCCTCCGTCACGGCCGGCAGGCCGATCAGGTCGGTCAGGTAGAACTCCTCCTCCTCCGTCGCCGGCAGGCGGTCGCGTTCGATGAACAGCCGTGTCCCGGTCAGGCGCTGCGCCGCATCGCGATCGGCGACACCCTCGATGGCGGCAAGGTCGCCGCCCTTGAGCGTGAGGACGAAGCGCCGCGTCCCGGCCTCGTCGGTCAGCGGGGAATAGGCGGCGATGGCAGCCGGGTCCTCGGTGAAGGCGCGCAGGCGCACGAGGCCGCGCACGCCATGCGGCCTGCCGATCTCCCCCACCATCACGCGCTTCACCGACACGTCAGCTCACCCCGCCCGGCGCGCCTCAGCCGGCCGCGGCAGCGGCGGCGGCGGCAGCGCGTTCCTGCGCCTTCTTCTTCGGCGCGGACTGCTTCGGCTGCTCGGCGAACACCGGCATCGGCGCCAGGCCGGCCTTGCCGAGGAACTTCGCGACGCGGTCGGTCGCCACGGCACCCTGGCCCAGCCAGTGCTTCAGGCGCTCATCCTTCAGGCGGATGCGCTCGGCATGGTCGGCCGGCAACATCGGGTTGTAGGAGCCGACCTGCTCGATGAAGCGGCCATCGCGCGGCGAACGGCTGTCGGCCACCACGATGTGATAGTAGGGGCGCTTCTTCGCACCGGCGCGGGCGAGGCGGATCTTGAGGCCCATGAGGCTTCCTTTCGTCGTCTGTCTCTAGAAGGGTCGTTTGTTACCGGCACCGGGAAGAAGCGCGGCGAGCCCGCCACGCATCAGCCCCTTCTGGCCGAGCTTGTTCATCCGCTTCATCATCGCGGACATGTCGTCGAACTGCTTGAGCAGCTTGTTCACTTCCTGAACCGAGGTCCCGGACCCCGCGGCGATGCGCTTCTTGCGCGACGCCTTGATCAGGTCCGGCGTGCGCCGTTCGCGCGGCGTCATCGAGGAAATGATCGCCGCCTGACGCCCCAGGATGGACGTATCCAGGTTCGCGTCGTTCAGCTGCTGCTTGATCTTGCCCACACCCGGCAGCATCCCGAGGATGCCCTGCAGGCTGCCCATCTTGCCGATCTGCTTCAGCTGGGACGCATAATCTTCCAGCGTGAACTGGCCCTTCTGCATCCGGGCCGCGAGCTTCTCGGCCTCCGCCTGGTCGATCGTCGCCGCGGCCTTCTCGACCAGGGAGACGATGTCGCCCATGCCGAGGATGCGGGACGCGATGCGGTCGGGGTGGAAGTCCTCGAGCGCGTCGAGCTTCTCGCCCGCGCCCAGCAGCTTGATCGGCGCGCCCGTGACGGCGCGCATGGACAGCGCCGCACCGCCGCGCGCATCGCCGTCGATGCGCGTCATGACGATGCCGGTAACGCCCACCTTGTCCTGGAAGGCCTTCGCGGTGTTCACCGCGTCCTGGCCGGTCATGGCATCCACGACCAGCAGCGTCTCGTGCGGGTTGGTGGCGAGCTTGACCTGCGCCACCTCCTCCATCAGCGCCTCGTCGATCGCCAGGCGGCCGGCGGTGTCGAGGATGACGACGTCGTAGAGCTCGCGCCGACCGAGATCCATCGCGCGCATGGCGATCTGCATCGGCGTCTGGCCGGCGATGATCGGCAGCGAGGTGACCTCGGCCTGCTGCGCAAGCGTGGCCAACTGCAGCTGCGCCGCCGGGCGATGCACGTCGAGCGAGGCGAGCAGGACCTTCTTCTTGTCCTTCGACCG
This sequence comes from Roseomonas sp. SRI_022, assembly GCF_057586215.1. Taxonomy (NCBI): domain Bacteria; kingdom Pseudomonadati; phylum Pseudomonadota; class Alphaproteobacteria; order Acetobacterales; family Roseomonadaceae; genus Roseomonas; species Roseomonas sp. SRI_022. Next base: position 36,310 of record NZ_JBYCZL010000030.1, on the reverse strand, counting down.
CAGCCGCAGCGCGATCTTGCCCGAGGTGGTCGTCTTGCCCGACCCCTGCAGCCCGACCATCAGGATCGGCACGGGGGACGGCGCGTTCAGGTCGATGCCGCGCTTGCCGTCATCGCCCTCGCCACCGCCGAGCGCTTCCACCAGCGCGTCGTTGACGATCTTGATGACCTGCTGGGCCGGGGAGACGGAGCGGATGACCTCCTGCCCCACCGAACGCTCGCGGACCTTGTTGACGAGGTCGCGGACCACCGGCAGCGCGACGTCGGCCTCCAGCAGCGCGACGCGGACCTCGCGCAGCGCCTCCGACACGTCGGCCTCCGACAGCGCGCCGCGGCGGCGCAGCCGGTCGAAAACCCCGTTCAGCTTGCCGGACAATGCCTCGAACATCGTGGCGCCCGCTCAGTCCTTCACAACGCGTTGCGGCCGCCCCAAAAGGTTACGCGCCGCTGCGCGAGCCTTCGCGGAGCGGCGGAGCCCAGCCCATGAGGGACCGGACCAACGGTTCAGGGCGAACCGAGAGAATGGGGCGTTTACGGCGGGGGGAGCCCTGCGGTCAAGGCAGAACCGGAGGGGCGCCGCCCCTCGGGCTGCGCAAGAACCCGCGCGGGACACGGCGCCCCGCAGCCACTGGCCGGTGAACCGGCCGCCGTTTACAGCGCCTTCGCCTGGAGCCGGGATCCCCACAGAGCTTGGCGCTTCCTCAACTCGTCCATGCGGGCGATCTCCGGGAAATCATCCCGGAGGCGTTCGAGTTCCTCGAACCTGAACGCCTGCTCGCCATACTGCCTCCAGGCGGCCTGCAACGACGCGTGCGGGCTCATGCCCAGCCTGAGTGCGAACCACAGGCCGTTCTGGTGGTTGTGCACGTGGCGGCTGTGGCCGACCCAGGCCTCGCCCGTCGCGTTGCAGATGACCGCAAACACGCCGCATGCCGACTTGCGCTCCTTGAAGGTGGCGATGGCTGCCTTTCGGCTTTGCCGGTCCATGATCGTCTCCTATTTTCATCCGGGTGATATTGACTGGCAATTTTACCCGGGTAAATAGAGGAAATGATCGACAGCGACGACGCTCCGGACATCGAACCGTCGCCAACGCGCTTTGTGGCGTTCGCGGGATCTGCGCGCATTGCCGCCGGCGAACTGGCCGAGACGGCGGCCGCGGCCCGGCGAGTTCAGGACGACGATCCGAGTGTGACAATCGTCGTGTTCAATCGGGACACGGCCGAGGTCGTAGACCTCGACCTTCGTGGAACCGAGCAGGAAGTGGCGGCGCGATACACGCGTTCCGAAGCCGCCCCCGCCAGACGTGGTCGCCCGAAGCTCGGCGTGGTCGCCCGTGAGGTGACACTGCTGCCGCGCCACTGGGACTGGCTGGCGCGCCAACCAGGAGGCGCTTCGATCACCCTGCGAAGATTGGTCGAGGCCGCCCGCAAAGGGGGCGCCAGCGCTGCCCAGGCACGCACCGACGCCGCCTACCGGTTCATGTCAGCCATGGCAGGGGACCGTCCTGGCTTCGAAGAGGCCACCCGTGCGCTGTTCGCGGGTGCGCGGAGCCGCCTGACTGCCATGCTCGCGGCGTGGCCACCGGATATCGGTGACGAGATATGGAGGTTTCTCGACGGTTCGGCAGTCGGGGAAAAGACCTCGTGAGTGGCGCCGATCCCAAGCACCTTCTGGAAATCCTGATCCATGAGGTCTCGGATCAGGGCGATCCGGAAGCGGCCTTTGATCCCTTGAGCAGCGCCACGATGGCCATGGCGTGCCCATGGCCAAGCCCGAAATCAGCCTTGAGCCAAGCGATGATCTGACCCGCCTTGATGCCGGGGGCGAGGCCTTCCGATGTCGCGAAACCCTTGGCCTCGGCAAGCCGCCGGAACTGGTCGGGGGTCGTGCCGGTCTTCTTCTCGATGTTGTCGAGGTAAGCCTGGAAGGACATGGCGCGTGCTCCCCAATCAGCCGGCACGGACCGGCAGCAAGGCCCGCACCGCCGGATCGCGGAGCCACAACCCGCCCCACATGACCAGGCCGAGATAGACCCCGAACAGCACATGGCTGAACAGCGGCTGCCCGGCCCGAAGCTGCGTCGCGATCGCCCCGCCCAGCAAGGCCGTCATCAGCACCGCGCCGAGGATGCTCGTCCGCGGGTGCAGGTAGAGCACGACGAGCGCCAGCTCCAAGACGCCGATGAACAGGACGAAGCGCGGATCCCAGCCGAGCGCGACCATCGTCTCATCGGCCACCGCCATGCCGGTCAGCTTCGGCGCGACCGACGCGCCGAGCATGAACAGGGTGAACAGGCCGGTCAGTCCCCAGCCGAACTTGGCACCAATGGTCATGGGTCATCCTTCGCCGATGCGTGCTTGAGAGGCGGGCGGGGTCGAGATATCTTGACACCAAGATAATCAGCGAACTATCTCGATGTCAAGACAACCGGACAGCCCGCGCCCCGACCATATTGAGCAACGGCGCAACCAATGGCGCGCCGAGTTGCCCGAGGTGGACACGATCGGCATGGCGATCCTGGGCCGCGCGCGCCTCGCGACGCTCCTCGCACGAGGGCCGATCGAGGCTGTCTTCGCCCGTCACGGCCTGGACGCCGGGGAGTTCGACGTCCTGGCGACGCTGCTGCGCTCGGGGCCGCCCTACACGCTGCGCCCGACCGACCTCTACGGCTCGCTGATGATATCCTCGGGCGGACTCACCGACCGGCTCGACCGGCTGCGCAAGGCCGGGCTGATCGCGCGCCAGCGCTGCGGGTATGACGGCCGCAGCCTACTCGTCGAGCTGACGCCGGGAGGGCGCAGGCTTGCCGAGGCGGCGTTCCGCGAGGACATGGCCGTGGAGGCGCAACTCCTCGAGGGGCTGACGCCGGACGAACGCGCCCAGCTCGCCGCCTTGCTGGCCCGGCTGGTCCGGGTCGTCACCGAAGGGGCGGCCGACCAGCTCGGCGACGACGATTGACCGTGACGGCTATTGGCCGTCCGGTCCGATCAGGGCGCCAAGCAAGGCACAGGTCTCGGGACCGACCCGGCCGATCGTCAGCCAGACCGAGATCTCGTCGCCATCCTCGGCGCATCGGAACTCGATTGCATGGCCGCGCGTCGGCTCAGGGCCGCCATCGGCGAGGCGCCAGGCGATCTCGCGCAATCGCGCCACGCCATCCGCTGGCAGGGCGTTCGCGGCCGACGCCAGCGCGATGGCCTTATCGATCTGGACATCCGCCAAGCGGAAGAAATGAGCCGCGGCAGCGATGTCGCCCGCCGCCGCGGCGGCCTCCGCGCGATCGAGCAAGCCGCATGACACCGTAAGGCGCCGCCAATGCGGTTCCGGTGCATCCCAGCCCGACCAGGAAGAACAAGGGCGACGGACATGGCGACATCCTGCCGGCACGGCCATTCCCCGGTCCAGGGAAGCCACGCCGCAGCTTGAATCGGCCACGTCATGCGCGCATAGGAATACCATCACGGTCACACCCGCGAACCTCGCGCGGCAATGGCCGGATAAAGTGATAAAGTCCTAAAACCTAAAGTGATAAAAATGACACGGGGAGGGTGACCCCTCCCCCGCCTGTCACTTCGGCGCCAGCACCATGATCATCTGGCGGTTTTCCATCCGCGGGAACTGCTCGACCTTGGTGGTCTCGGTCAGCTCGTTGCGGATGCGCTCCAGCACCTTGGCGCCCAGGTCCTGGTGCGCCATCTCGCGGCCACGGAACCGCAGCGTCACCTTCACCTTGTCGCCTTCCGAGATGAAGGTCTTCATCTGGCGCATCTTCACATCGTAGTCGTGGTCGTCGATGTTCGGACGGACCTTGATTTCCTTGATCTCGACGACCTTCTGCTTCTTCCGCGCCTCGTTCGCCTTCTTCTGCTGCTCGTACTTGTACTTGCCGTAGTCGAGGATCTTGCAGACAGGCGGCACCGCGTTGGGGGAGATCTCGACCAGGTCGAGGCCGACGTCATAGGCGCGGATCAGCGCCTCACGCGCGGTCAGGACGCCCTGCATCTCGCCGTGCTGGTCAATCAGGCGCACCTGGGGGACGCGGATCTCGTCATTGATGCGCGGGCCGTCACGGGTCGGGGCCTGGGCGGCGGGCATGGGGGGTCGCGGGATGGTCGTCTCCTGTCGCAGTTTCGGGCTCAGTAGCGCGGATATATGGAACGGCGCTCACGCCGCCGCAACATGTGATGCGCGGCCGGCCGCGCAGGGCCGGCGCGCGTGGCGGTCGTGCCTCAGCCGGCGAGGTCCGGCGGGGTGGCCTCGGCCTTCAGCCGCGCGACCGCCTCGGCCAGCGGCAGCGTCTCCTGCTCGCGGCCCGGCAGGCGGCGCAGGACCAGCGTGCCCTCCTCGGCTTCCCGGCGGCCGACCACGGCCAGCACCGGCACGCGCTGGTCGATGTGGTCCACGACCTTGCGGTTGATCTTCTCGTTCCGCAGGTCGAGCGCGACCGCCACGCCGGCCTTCTGCAGGGCGGCGGCGGCTTGGCGCGCATAGTCGTCGGCGTCCGAGACGATGGTCGTCACCACCACCTGCACCGGCGCGAGCCATAGCGGGAAGCGCCCCGCATGCTGCTCGATCAGGATGCCGAGGAAGCGTTCGAAGGACCCGAGGATCGCGCGGTGCAGCATGACCGGGCGCTTCCGCGACCCGTCTTCGGCCACGTATTCGGCATCGAGGCGGTCCGGCAGGACGAAGTCCACCTGCAAGGTGCCGCACTGCCAGTCGCGGCCGATCGCGTCGCGCAGGACGAATTCCAGCTTGGGGCCGTAGAAGGCGCCCTCGCCCGGGTTCAACTCGTATTCCACGCCGGCGATGCGGCAGGCTTCCTTCAGCGCGCCTTCCGCCTGGTCCCACACCTCGTCCGACCCGGCGCGCTTGGCCGGGCGGTCGGAGAACTTCACGCGGAACTCGGCGAAGCCGAAGTCGCGATAGATGGAGGACAGCAGCGCCACGAAGCGCACCGTCTCATCGGCGATCTGGTCTTCCGAGCAGAAGATGTGCGCGTCGTCCTGGGTGAAGGCGCGCACGCGCATGATGCCGTGCAGCGCACCCGAGGGTTCATACCGGTGGCAGGCGCCGAATTCCGCCATGCGCAGCGGCAATTCGCGATAGGACCGCAGCCCCTGATTGAAGATCTGCACATGGCAGGGGCAGTTCATCGGCTTCAACGCGAGGACGCGGTCCTTCTCGGACTCGTCCTCGACCGTCGCGACGAACATGTGTTCGCGGAACTTCTCCCAATGGCCCGAGGCTTCCCACAGCCTGCGGTCCACCAGCTGCGGCGTCTTCACCTCCTGGTAGTCGGCGATGTCGAGCCGGCGGCGCATATAGGCTTCGACGGTGCGGTACAGCCGCCACCCCTTGGGGTGCCAGAAGACCGAGCCGACCGCTTCCTCCTGGAGATGGAACAGCCCCATCTCCTTGCCGATCTTGCGGTGGTCGCGCTTCTCCGCCTCCTCCAACTGGTGGAGGTAGGCGTCGAGTTCCTTCTGGTCGCGCCAAGCGGTGCCGTAGATGCGCGACAGCATCGCGTTGCGGTGGTCGCCGCGCCAATAGGCGCCGGCCACCTTCATCAGCTTGAAGGCGCCGCCGACATCGCCGGTGCCACGCATGTGCGGGCCGCGGCAGAGGTCGATCCAGTCGCCCTGCTTGTAGAGCGTGATGGTCTCGCCCTGCGGCAGGTCGCGGATCAGTTCGACCTTGTATTTCTCGCCCTTGGCCTCGAACAGCGCCATGGCCTCGTGGCGGGTGGTGACGATGCGCTCGAAGCCGGCGTTGCGCGCGATGATCTCGCGCATCTTCGCCTCGATCCCGGCGAAATCCTCCGGGGTGAAGGGCTCGTTCCGGGCGAAGTCGTAATAGAAGCCGTTCTCGATCGACGGGCCGATCGTCACCTGGGTGCCGGGGTAGAGTTCCTGCACCGCCTCCGCCAGCACATGGGCGGCATCGTGGCGGATCAGGTCGAGCGCCTCGGGGTCCTTGCGGGTGATGAAGCGGATGGAGGCGTCGGATTCGATGTTCCGCGCCAGGTCCAGGGTCGCCCCGTCCACCTGCATGGCAAGCGCGGCCTTGGCGAGTCCCGGCCCGATGGCGGCCGCGACCTGCGTGCCCGTCACCGGCCCATCGAAGGACCGGACGGAACCATCAGGCAGGGTGATCGCGGGCATCGGAAGTCCATCTCCTTTTGGGGAAAAGCGGGCGCGGACCATGGGCACCGCGCCCCGCCGGGTCAAGTCAGCCGGGCCGCCGCAGCCGCCACCGTGGCCGGATCCAGCCCGGATAGCGGCACATGGCGCAGGAAGGTGGCGCGCGGGCCACGCGGGGCGCAGAGCGCCGGATCGCTGTCCTGCCCGAACAGCGCGAGCGTCGGACAGCCGCAGGCCGCGACGAGGTGGGTCGGCCCGGTATCGTTGCCGACACAGAACGCGGCCCGGCGGGCCAGGGCCGCGATATCGGCGAAACTGGACCGTCCGGTCAGGTCCACCGTCCCCGGCGCGGCCGCCACGATCGCTGCGGCGAGCGGGCCTTCCGCCGGCCCGCCGATCACCACCGCCGGCAGGTCCAGCCCTGCCGCCAGGGCACCGAAGCGGTCCTCCGGCCAGCGTTTCGCCGGGCGGCCGGGGGATGCGCCCGGCACCAGCAGGCAGAAGTGTTGCGGCAGGCCGAAGCGCTGCACATCGGCGTCCAGCCAGGACAGGTCCGGCTCCGGGAAGTCGTTGATCCCGGCCATCTCCAACTGTTCGCGCTGCCGCTCGACCGTGTGCATCAGGTCGCGCTGCGGGTTGGCGTGGGTGTGGGAGGCGCCGGGCGCGATGCCCGACCATTCCGCCCGCCGCCCGACGAACCAGCGATACCGGGACGACCGGGAGGAGGTCTGCAAATCATAGACGCGGTCGAAGCCGGCGCCGCGCAGCCGGAGCGCCAGGCGGAACACCGCGGGCAGGTCGATCCAGTCGGGCCGCCCATCCTCCCACACCTCATCGAACCAGGGGGACATCCGCGCCAGCGGCGCATAGGGCTTCGTCGTCAGCAGGGTGATCCGCGCGCCCGGGTGATGCGCCCGGATCGCCGCGAAAGGCCCGAAGGCCTGGGCAAAGTCGCCGAGCGCCGCGAGCTTGATGACCAGCACCCGCATCACAGCAATTCCCGGTACACCGCGATCGTCGCCGCCTGCATCCGCGCTTTGGTGTAGCCGGCCAGCACGGCCGCCCGCGCCCGCGCGCCGGCGCAGGCGCGCTGCTCGGCCGTCATCGCCAGCACGCGGCCGATCGCCGCCGCCAGCGCCGCGGGGTCGCCCGGCGGCACGCGCCAGCCGGAGACGCCCTCCTCCACCGTTTCGGTCGGGCCACCGAGGTCGCTCGCGATGACGCAGCGTTCCATCGCCTGCGCCTCGATCACCGTCCGGCCGAAGGCCTCGGCATCGGTGGAGGCATGCACCACCACGTCGGCCAGCAGGAGTGCGGCCGGCACGTCCGCGGCATGGCCGACCAGCCGGACCCGGCTGCCAAGGCCCAGCGCGGCGATGCGGGCCTGAAGTTCCTCGCGAAAACCTGCCTTGCCCTCGGCGTCGCCGACCAGCAGGGCCTGGGCATCGCCGGGCAGGCGAGCCATGGCCTCGACCAGCACGCCCTGCCCTTTCCACCGCGTCACCCGGCCAGGCAGCATCACCACGGGCCGGCCAGGTACGACACCCCAGGCCGCGCGGAGCGCCGCGACCCGGTCCGGCGCGACGGCGGCGGCGTCGAAGCGACGTTCATCCACGCCACGGGGGATGATGCGCAGCCGGTCCTGGCCGACGCCGTGCCGGTCGCGCACCACGCCGGCGATGAAGCGGCTGATGGCGATGACACGATCGCCCCGCGCCATCACCGAGTTGTACAGCCGCTTGCCCGGGAAACCTTCGTTGTAGGTGCCGTGATAGGTGGTGACGAAGCGTGCGCCGACCCGCCGCGCCGCCAGCAGCGCCGACCAGGCCGGCGCGCGCGATCGCGCATGCAGGATGTCAATTCCTTCCGCCCGCGCAAGCGCCGCGAGCGACCCCGCATTGTGCCAGATGCCCATGGGCGACTTGGTGCGGAGCGGCAGGGTCAGGTGCCGCGCGCCCAGTGCTTCGAGCGCCGGCACCAACGGCCCGCCGGCTGACGCGACGAAGGCGCGGAAGCCCGCGGCGATCTGCGCCTCGGCGATCTCCAGCGTGCCACGCTCCACCCCGCCCGAGACGAGCGAGGGCAGCACCTGGAGAATGGCGGGCGAGGATGCGGTCAGGGTCCTGATCCTATGAATTGCTTCACAGCGCGATGCCGCGGCACGGCGCCCGGGGTCTTGCGCGGAAGGCGTACGCGACGCAAGTGAGGGCGATGTCCTCCTATTTCCTGGCGATGATGCTGCTCTCGGCGGGCAGCTTCATCCGCACGCGTTCCGTTGCGCCGGAGATGCGGCCGGCTTCCGCCGCATCGGACATGGTCTGGGGCCTGGCGGCGCGCGGGGCCTTCTTGATGTGGGTCGCCCTGATCGCCTGGGGATTCCTGCGCTACCACTGGTCGCAGCCCGTTGCCGCCGTGATGGTGTCGCTCGCGGTGAACGCGCTGATCGCCATGCGCGGGCCGATGCGCACCTGGCCCGGCCTGTCGCTGATGTTTTGCGTCGCCGGGCTGCTGTCCGGGGTGGTCGTCTTCCTCCAGTAGCAGCCCGCCGCGCCGCCGGTCAGCCGACCGGTGGAAGGTGCAGGGCGACGACTTCGCCATTCTGCCCCGCGACGGGCGGGAAGCGATCGCGCACCGCCGGGTCGTGGCCGGGGATGACCCGGCTGTCGTCGCCGCCCGCCAGTTTCTTCGCCGTGCGCCACCCCGCCGCCATGGCGCCGAGGTCGAAGATGATCGGGAAGGGATTGCCGCTCAGCGCATTGGCGTAGAAGTGCATGGCGTCGGAGGCGATGACCACCGGCCCGCGCGCCGTCTCGACCCGCACCACCTGAAGCCCGTCCGAATGGCCGCCGACCCGGTGCACCGTAACCCCGGGCGCGATCTCGGCGTCGCCATCGTGGAATTCCACGCGGTCGGCATAGAGCGCACGGACCATGGCGACGACGTGATCCGCCTCGAAGGGCATGCGGATGGCGTGGACGCACATGTGCCGCCCGACGGCGAAGTGCATCTCGCGTTCCTGCAGGTGGAAGCGCGCGGCGGGGAAGATGCCGAGGCTTCCGGCATGGTCGTAATGCAGATGCGTCACGATGACGTCCTGCACCTTGGCCGGATCGGTGCCCATCGAGGTCAGGCACTCGCCGACCGAACGCGACAGCTTGCGCCCGCGCTTCACCGCCAGTTCCGCGTCGAAGCCGGTGTCGACCACGATCTCGCGGCCACCGGGGCCACGCAGTAGCCAGACATAGTAGTCAAGCGGCATCGCCTCATGCGGGTCGGGCAACGGCAGCAGGTGGTTGGACTGCGCGGTGCGCTCATGCCGCCCATAGCGGATGGCGTAGGCTTCCCAGGTCATTTCTCTTTGTTCCCCCCGAGCACGGTGCCCGACATCTGTTCCGACAATTTCGCGACCGCCGTGTGGTCCGCGCCCGGTCCGAGCATCGCGGCCGCCGAGGCCCACATCTCCCGGCACAGCGCGGCGAAGGGTGTCGGCGTCGTCGTCTCGCGCCCCACTTCCAGCGCGATCGACAGGTCCTTGACCATCAGGTCCAGCCCGAAGCCCGCGTCGAAGCGGCGCGACAGCACGTATTCCTTGAACTTCTTCTGCGTCGAATTGTTCATCCCCGTCGAAGCGTTCAGCACATCGACCATCTTCGCGGGATCGAGGCCGAAGCGCTGGCCGATCAGCAGCGCCTCGATACCGATCAGGTAGCCGCCGGCGCTGACGAGGTTGTTCAGCGCCTTCATCGCCTGCCCCGCACCGATCGGCCCGCAGCGATGGATGGAGGTGCCCATCGCCTTCAGCACGGCATCGGCGCGATCGAGATCCGCCTCCTCGCCGCCGGCCATGATGGCGAGCTGACCAGTCTTGGCGCGCGGCACGCCGCCCGAGACCGGGCAGTCGATCATCGCCACACCCTTCGCGGCGAGCGCCGCCGCGATCTCCCGCGTGCGGCCCGGCTGGCCGGAGGTCATGTCGATGACCAGCATGCCGGCCGCCAGCGACGGGGCCATCGCGTCCACTGCCTCGCCGACATGCTTGGACGTCGGGACGATGATGACGACCGCATCCGCGCCGGATGCGGCCTCTGCCGGGCTGGTCCCGGCCTTGCCGCCCGTTTCGGCGGCGAAGGCGTCGGCACGGCCCGGCACCACGTCGGCGACGGTGACGTCGAAGCCGGCCTTCACCAGGTTGGCCGCCATCGGCCAGCCCATGTTGCCGATGCCGACGAAGGCGACCTTCCTGATGACGGCCATGGCTTACTTCTTCCCCGGGATGGCGCCCTCGGCGACCAGCACCTCATGCGCCGCCTTGAAGGCGTCGAGACCGGCGGGGATGCCGCAATAGGCAGTGGCGTGCAGCAGCGTCGCCTTGATCTCATCGACCGTGATGCCGTTGTTCAGCGCGCCCTTCACGTGCAGCTTCACCTCCGGGATCTTGCCCAGCGCAGTCAGCATGGCGAGGTTCAGCAGCGAACGCGTCTTGCGGTCCAGCGTCGGGTCGCCCCAAGCCCAGCCCCAGGCCCAGGCGGTCGTCGCGCGCTGGAAGGACATCATGAACTCGTCGGCCTTGGCCATGGACGAATCCACGTAGTCGGCGCCAAGCACCGCACGGCGAATGGGCAGACCCTTGTCGAACAGCGCCTGATCGTCGGACATCCAGTGTCCCTCCCTCCGGAATTGAGGGGCGCACGCTGGCCCGTCGCGGCAGGCCGGTCAACGGGCCGGGCCGGCGCGGTCCTCAGGCCGCGACAGCACGCGCAGCGCGTCGAGCATGATGGCGAAGCGCTCCGCGCCCACCTCCGCCGCCCATTCGGCATGAAGCGCGCGCAGGCATGCATGGATCGTCGCGGCGAGCGTCCTGCCGCGCGGTGTGAGGAAGACAAGACGCCGCCCCGCACCGTCCGCGCTGCGGCGCTCAAAATAGCCGAGGGTTTCGAGTTGCGTGATCAGGTGGTTCGCGGCCTGGCGCGAGATGCGCGCCCGCCGGGCGAGTTCCGAAGGCCGCACACCATCGGCCGGCGGATAGGTGATCATCGCCCAATGGGCGTCCTGCAGGTCGGTGAAACCGGCTTCGCGCGCCGCGGCCTGCATGCGGCCCCTGACGAGTTGCAGGCACATGCGCAGCAGGGCGCCGACATAGGGCGGTCCCTCCGCGTCCGGGAATGCGATTGCCGTTGACATATTCGTAAAGACTTTTTACGTTCTATTCGTAAAGATATTTTACATGGAGGAGAGCGGCTGTGGAACCGAAACCGCGCATCATCCGCATCGGCGCCCTCGAGCTCCGCTTCCATGTCGACGAGACGGACGGCGCCGGCGACGTGGTGATGTTCGAATTCGTGGTACCCGAGAAGGCGCGCGTCCCGGTGCCGCATTTCCACGAGGCCTGCGACGAGATCGTCCATGGCCTCGAAGGCACCATGACGACGACGCTCGACGGCGTGGTGCACGAGGTCGGCCCGGGCGACGTCCTTTTCGTCCCGCGCGGCAAGGTCCACCACCACGCCAACCTTCATGAGGGCACCGCGCGGGCGATGATCGTCATCGCGCCCGGCACCGTCGGCCGCCGCTACTTCGAGGAGATGGCCGAACTGGTCAGCCGCCCCGGCCCGCCCGATGTCGCGCAGATGAAGGCGATCATGCTGCGCCACGGCCTCGTGCCGGCCTGACGCCCACGCGCATCCGTGCGACGCTTGGGGCCGGAGGGACCGGCCCCATGTTCTTCGAAGGCTTCACGCTCGAATTCCGGGAGGCGGCGGGCAAGCGCTTCCGCCTTCGCCGCGGCGGGGAAGGCCCGCCGCTGTTGCTGCTGCACGGCAATCCGCAGACCCACGCGATGTGGCACCGGGTCGCGCCGGTGCTGGCGCGGCGCTTCACGGTCATCTGCCCCGACATCACAGGCTACGGCTTCAGCCACAAGCCTCCGGTCAGCGCCGACCATGCGCCCTATGCCAAGCGGGCCATGGCGGCGGACATGGTCGCGCTGATGCGGTCACTGGGCCACGACCGGTTCCAGATCGTCGCGCATGATCGCGGCGCGCGCGTCGCGCACCGCCTGGTGCTCGACCACGCTGACGCGGTCGAACGGCTCTGCACCATGGACATCATCCCGACCGTCGAGCATTTCGATCGCACCGACATGGCCTTCGCCATGGGCTACTGGCACTGGTTCTTCCTCGCCCAGCGTCATCCGGGGCCGGAGAACATGATCCGTGCCGACATCGTCCCCTGGTTCGACTTCCACACATCCCGTGAGCCGAAGCCGGCGGATTTCTTCCATCCCGAAGCGCGCGCCGACTACCTCGCCGCGCTGCACGAGCCCGGCACGATCGAAGCGATCTGCGAGGATTACCGCGCGGCGACGGCGATCGACCTCGAACACGACCGCGCATCCCGCGCCGCGGGGGAGAAAGTCCGCTGCCCGATGCTCGCCCTGTGGGGGGCGAAGGGCAGCATCCCGAAATGGTATGACGCGGCGGAGATCTGGCGACGCTACGCCGCCGGCCCGCTGGAGACGGGCGACGTCCCTACCGGCCATTATCTGGCCGAGGAGGCGCCCGAGGCGGTGCTCGCGCGGCTCGACGGCTTCCTCAGCCGATAGGCGCGTCCTCCGCCGGCAGCACCAGGTGCAGCCGGTTCCACCCGTCGCCGGTGCGCTCATAGGCGAGCTCGGCAGCGATGCGGCGCAACAGCGGCACGCCGAGGCCGCCGATCCGCGCATCCTGGATGTTGCCCGGTGTCGGCGGCAGCGCAGCCGTCGTCGGATCGAAGGGCGCGCCGCGATCCTCGAGGTCGAGGCCGCAGCGGGCGCCGTCATGCCAGGCGGTCACGACCAATTCGGGCGTTCCGCCGGCAGCGAAGCCGTGCCGCAGCGTGTTGAGCGCCAGTTCCTCCAGCAGCAATTCGGCGCGTGCCGTGGTGCGGGGACCGGCCCCGCGGCTACGCAGGAAGCCCGCCGTGGCGAGCTGGGCCTCGCGCAACGCCTCCGCCCCGCCGCGCAGGACGATCCGCAGCGTGTCCCCCGGGGTCACGCCCGGAGCTGCGCGAGCGCGGCCGCCTCATCCGGCAGGATGGAGATCAGCTCGTCGACGGCCGTCGTGCGGAACACCTCGGCGACGGCCGGTTGGGCGCCGAAGATCACGAAGCTCACGCCGGCGCGGTCGGCGACGCGGGCGGCGGAGATCAGCATGCGGATGCCGAGCGACCCGACGAAGCTGACCGCCGTCATGTCCACCAATGCATGGCCCCGCGCGGCGCGGGTCTGCGCGGCGAAGGCGACCTCAACATTCTCGGTTCCGGCGGCGTCAAGCCGCCCGGTCAGCACCAGACGCTTCGATGCATCGGCGCCGTCCACCACCAGCAATTCCATCAGCCCGTCTCCCCCTCATCCCGGCGCGTCGTCGCAATGCCCTGGGACATCGCATGCGCCTCAGGCGAAATCGAGTGTCAGGAGCGAGACATCGTCATCGAGTGGGCCGGGGCGTGAAGCGTTGCGCACGGCGCGCCACAAGCGTTCGGACTCGGGCAGGCCGGGCTGCGGCGGCGCCGCCAGCACCGGCAGGAAGTCGCCGATGGTCAGTTGCCGGTCATCGGCGGTGATGATCTCGAAGGCACCGTCGCTGAACAGGTGCAGCCGGCCACCCGGCGGCACCACCACCTCCGCCCGGCGATAGGGCCAGTCCGGCGCCAGCCCAACCGCCGGGTTCTTCACCCAGAGCGGCTGCGCTGCCGCCTCCCCCGGCACGATCATGAAGCCCGGGTGCTGCCCGGCGCAGCCAAAGCCGAGCACGCGGCTGCGCGCGTCATAGACCCCATACCAGATGGTGAAATACAGCCCGCCCTGGCGGTCCATCTGGAACCGGTCGTTCAGCGCGGCGAGCACCGAGGCCGCGTCGGTGAAATCCGTCCCCGGCAGGCTGTGCACGCGCAGCAGGTTCATCACCGACGCCGCTAACAGCGCCGAGCCCACCCCATGGCCCGACACGTCGAGCAGCCAGGCGGCGAAGCGGTGTTCGTCCAGCCAGCCATAGCCGAAGCCGTCGCCACCGATATTGGCCGAGGGAACGAAGCGCCAATCCGCACGCACCGGCCCATCCGCGATCGGCGCCGGAAGCAGCGCCTGGACGTAGCGGCCGGCGCGGGCGAGGTCCTTCTCCGCCTCCTCGGTGCGGGCGAAGTCCGAGGCGCGCCCGCTGCGATAGACCAGGGTGAAGGGGCCGAGCGTCAGCCGCGCCCCCGGCGCCAGCCGCACCGGCCCATCCGCCCGCCGCCCATCGACGATGGTCCCGTTGGTCGAACCGAGATCGGTGACGATCGGCGCGCCCGCTTCCAGCGCAACGACGCAATGGGCGCGCGAGACATCGCCCGAGGGCAGCACCAGCCCCGCCTGCGCGCCGCGCCCGATGGTCAGCGGCGCGGGACCGATCGCCACGCGCCGGGCCGGCTCGTCCTCGGCGGCCTCGACATCGAACAGGTGGACGATCGGTTCCACGGGCGTGACCGGCGCGGCGCGGCGGACCATGGTCCGCTCCTCCTCCGGCGCGTGGCGTTCGGTGGCATCGTTGCTCACGGCACCAGGCCCAGCGCCGGCAGATCCACCACCCAGGGCAGGTCGGTATCGCCGGTCCCTGCGCCGGCGGCGGTGACCAGCGCATGCGCCTGGCCGCGATGGTGCGTTTGGTGATTGAAGAAATGCGTCGCGACGATCCAGAGCGGCAGGCTGACGTCCTTGCCCGAGATGCCGGAAAACCAGGTCAGCGGGGCGGCGAGGCGCTCGGTGGTCAACCCGGTGGCCCAGGCGGCGATCCGGCCGTCCATCGTCGCGCGCGCGGCGGCTAGGTCCGCCCAATCGTCCACCATGCGCGGGCTGTCCTTCATGCCGACCGACGGCTTGGCACCGCCATCGAGGCGCGACATCCATTGCGTGTCGCCCCAGAGCAGATGCGACAACGTGCCGTGGAGGGAGCCCCAGAAGGCACCGCGCTCGGCGCGCCGGGCGGCATCGTCCAACCCGGCAGCGGCGGTGAACAGACGGCGATTCATCTCCGCATTGTAGGCCGCCATCATGCGGCACCAGTCAGGCGAGATCATGGCTGCTCCTCGGCCGGGCCGGCGCCGGTCCCGCCCCGCCGACACAGAGACCAGGGACCGGCCGAAGGTCAAGTTCGGTCCGGGGGAGGAAGGGCCGACGCCTCGCTCAGACCTGCTTCCAGAAGAAAACGGTGTCGCAGGCCTCGCGCGCCGCGTTCAACTCAAGGCCCGGGATCCGGCCGAGTTCCTGCCAGGCCTCGGTGCGGTACAGCGCCTCGGCCGCGCTGCCAGCGCGCGCATCCAGGGTGATGATCCGTCGCCCATGGGCGCGCGCCGCCTGTTCCGCGCGGCGCATCAGCGCCCGCCCGATGCCGCGCCGGCGCATTGCGGGATCGACCATCAGCGTGCGGATCGACGCCGCATGCGGCGCCGTCTCCTCGGTCGCGAGATCGAGGATCACGCTGCCGGCGAGTTGCCCGTCGAGCCAGGCGGCGAGCAGCACGCGGCTGCCGGCCGCGACCGCCGCCGAGGCCGTTTTCCAGAAGGCCACCGCGCGGTCGCGCGACAGCGGCGGCATGAAGGTCAGGGACGCGCCATCCGCGACGCAAGCGATCAGCAATTCGGCGAGGCGGCGTTCCGCGCTGGCTGCCGCCGCGGCGTCGAGGGCTTCCACCACCAGCCCCGCCGCCGGCTTGGCGTAGCGGAATTCCAGCGAATGCGAGATGTCGTCGAGGATGCGGATGGAACCCTGCCGGACATAGCCGCGCTTCTCGTAGAAGCCATGCGCGCGGGTGAAGCGCGTATCGGTCCACAGCACCATGCGCTCAGCGCCAGCGGCGCGGGCATGGGATTCAGCGGTGTCGAGAAGACGCGCCGCCAGGCCGCTGCCGCGCGCGGCAGAATCGACATACATGCGGCAGATTTCCCAGGCCGCGTCCTCCTTCAACGGACGCGCGCCGATCATGCCGACGATCCGCCCCGCCTGTTCCGCGGCCCAGAGCGTGCCGCCCTGGTCGCGGAAATAGGTCTCGAGCGCCCGCAGTTCCGGCACCTCCCCGTCCACATCGAGGATGCAGCCGGGATATTCGCCCCAGCAGGCGCCGATCAGGGCGATGAAGCCCTCGGCGTCGGAATCCCGTCCGGGACGGATCACGAAAGCTCCCGGCAGAACTCCTGGATGCGCCCGCAGGCCTCGCGAAGGCTCTCCATGTCCGTCGCGTAGGAGATGCGCATGTAGGGCGACATACCGTAGGCCGCGCCCTGCACCGCGGCGACGTACTTCTCCTCGAGCAACGCGATGCAGAAGTCGGTGTCCGTCTCGATCCGCTTGCCCGCCTTGGTGGTCTTGCCGAGGCAGCCCGCGATGTTCGGGAAGACGTAGAAGGCGCCCTCGGGCTTATGGCAGGCGATGCCCGGGGCAGCGTTCAGCATCTCCACCACCAGGTCGCGGCGGCGGCGGTATTCCTCAGCGCGCTCGCGCACGATGTCCTGCGGGCCGTCGAGAGCGGCGGCGGCGGCGGCCTGCGACACGGTGGAGATGCCCGAGGTCGCCTGGCCCTGCATGTTGACCATCGCCTTGATCAGCGCCTTCGGCCCGCCGCAGAAGCCGACGCGCCAGCCGGTCATGGCATAGGTCTTGGACGCGCCGTTGACCGTGAGCGTACGGTTCTTCAGTTCCGGCGCGACCTCGGCGATGGTGCAGAACTCGAAGCCGTCATAGACGAGGTGCTCGTACATGTCGTCGGTCATGACCCAGACATGCGGGTGCTTCTTCAGCACCTCGGCGATCGCCTTCATCTCGTCGCGCGAACACGCCGCGCCGGTCGGATTGTTCGGGAAGTTCAGCATCACCCACTTGGTCTTGGGCGTGATGGCCGCTTCCAGGTCCTCGGGGCGCAGCTTGAAGCCGTTGTTCTGCGGGCAGGACACCAGCACCGGCTTGCCGCCGGCGACCTTCGCCATGTCGGCATAGGAGATCCAGTAGGGGGCGGGGATCGCCACCTCGTCGCCCGGATCCACCGTCGCCATGAAGGCGTTGTAGATGCACTGCTTGCCGCCATTGGCGACCATGATCTCGTCCAGCGCGTAGTCGAGCTTGTTGTCGCGCTTGAACTTGCGCTGCACCGCTTCCTTGAGTTCCTTCGTCCCGTCCTGCGGCGGGTACTTGGTGTCGCCGGCCAGCGCCGCCTTGTGCGCGGCCTCGATCGCATGCGGCGGGGTCGGGAAATCCGGCTCGCCGGTGCCGAGGCTGATCACCTTGATCCCCTGCGCCGCAAGCTCGCGCGCCTTCATCGTCATGACGACGGACGCGGAGACGGAAACCTCACTCATACGGGCGGCGAGAGCTGGCATTTTCTTTCTATGTCCCTTCGGGAGAACAGAGGCGCGAAACTAGGCCGGGTGCGGCACGGCGCCAAGGCGGGCCGGGCGTTCATAGAGCCAATCGAAATCCTGCTCCCCGGTACGGACGAAGCCCTGCTTCTCCCAGAACCGGTGGACCGGGCTGCCTTTCAGAACCTCGATCCGCACCGGCAGGCCGGGGTGGCGCGCGGCGACGGCGGCGAAGACGGCAGCACCCAGGCCACGGCCCTGCGCATCGGGATCGAGGTAGAAGGAGTGGATTTCGACGTGATCAGCCGCGCGGGCCGCAGCGACGCAGCCAACGAGGTGCCCCTCGCACTCGATGGCCGAAAGCGTCGCCGGGTCGAAGCCGGCGCGCATCCGCGCGCGCCGTCGCGCCGGGTCATAGCGGCCGACGCGGTCGAGATCGGCCCGCAGGACGCGGACCGAAAGGTCGAGGAGCGGCTCGAAATCAGCCTCCTCGACCGGGCGCAGCGTGAAGGCCGCGCTCACTTCATCCCGGCGCAGAATGCCTGGATGCGCGTGCAGGCTTCCTTCAGCGCGGCATCGGACGTCGCGTAGGAGATGCGGAAGTGTCCCGGGGAGAGAAAGGCCGCGCCGTGCACCGTGGCGACGCCGGTTTCTTCCAGCAGCGCGATGGTGAAGTCCTCGCAGGTGCCGATCGTCTTCCCGCCAGCAGTGGTCTTGCCGATGCAGCCGCGCATGTCCGGGAAGACGTAGAAGGCGCCTTCCGGCTTGTGGCAGCGCAGGCCGGCGCAGGCATTGAGCATGTCCACCACCATGTCGCGGCGCCGCTCATAGACGACGCGCATCGCCTCGATGCTCTCCTGCGGGCCGGCCAGTGCCTCGACCGCGGCGGCCTGGGAAATGGACGACGTGCCCGAGGTGGACTGCCCCTGCAGCTTGTCCATCGCCTTGATCAGCGCGACCGGCGCTCCGGCGAAGCCGATGCGCCAGCCGGTCATCGCATAGGCCTTGGAGCAGCCGTTCATCGTGACCGTGCGGTCGCGCAGGCGCGGCTCAACCTCGAGGATCGTGGCCACCTTGAAGCCGTCGTAGATCAGCTTCTCGTAGATATCGTCCGTGAAGATCCAGACGTTCGGGTGCTTCATCAGCACCTCGGTCAGCGCCTTGATCTCCGCGGCGGAATAGGCCGCGCCGGTCGGGTTGCAGGGGTTGTTCAGGATCAGCCACTTGGTCTTCGGCGTGATCGCGGCTTCCAACTGCTCGGCGGACATCTTGAAGCCGGCATTCTGGCCGCACTGGACGATTACCGGCTTGCCTTCGGCAAGCTCGACGATATCCGGATAGGACACCCAGCACGGGGCGGGGATGATCGCCTCATCGCCCGGATTGATGGTGGCGAGCAGCGCGTCGAAGATCACCTGCTTGCCGCCGGTGGAGACGATGATCTCCTCCGGCTTGTAATCGAGGCCGCTGTCGCGCTTGAACTTCTCGCAGACGGCCTTGCGCAGTTCCATCGTGCCGGCGACGTCGGTGTACTTCGTCTCGCCGCGCTGGATGGCGGCGATCGCAGCGTCCTTGACGTTCTGCGGCGTGTCGAAATCCGGCTCACCGGAAGACAGCCCGATGATGTCCTTGCCCGCCGCCTTCAGCGCGCGCGCCTTCCCCGTCATGGCAATGGTCAGCGAGGGCGATATCCGGTTGAGGCGGTCGGCAATCAGGGTCATGGCGGTCCCGGCTGGGTTCTGGCGGAGGGGGCGGACCCTAATCCCGCCTCCCCCGCCCATCAACCCGGCTTCGCGACAACCCGCGGGCGCACGCCACGCATTCCTCGGGACCGCGCGGCCCGGCGCTCAGTCGCGCCAGGGCTTGCGCGCCCAGATGGCGCGCAGCCGGGCATCCTCCTCCAGGAACAGCCTCTCCTGCGCCTCGGCGGCCATGGGGCGCAGCGGCAGGTTCAGGCGCGTGGCCTCGGCGATCCAGGCGGGGTCGGCATTGGCGGCGGCGACGGCAGCGCGCAATTCGTCGCGGATCGCCACCGGCAGGTTGGGCGGCGCGACCAGCCCGCGGGTGGACCCGCCAAGCACCGCGAAGCCCAGTTCCCGGAAGGTCGGCACGGCCGCGGTGCCGGACCAGCGCTCGGGGCCACCCTGGGCCAGGGCGCGGACCAGCCCTTCCCGCATCAGGCCGAGCCCCTCGCTCATGTTGAAGGACCCGACGTCCAGGCTGCGGGACAGCACACCGGTGACGATGGGCGGGGTGCCGTTGAAGGGCACGTGGGAATACTCGGTGCCCGTGGCGTCCTGCAGGGCGAGGACCAGCAGGTGGTCGTCGCTGCCGACCCCGGCCGTGCCGATCGTGACCTGTCCCGGCCGTGCCTTCGCCGCCGCAACCAGGTCGGCGACGGAGGTGATCGGGCTGTCCGCCTTCACCCACAGCCCGCAGGGGTCCTCGATGACATTGCCGAGGAATGTGAAGTCCTGCACGCGGTAGCGCACCTGGCGCTCGATCGGCAGGGTGATGGAATTGGGTGCCTGGGCGGCACCGATGGTGAAGCCGTCCGGGGCGGCCTGGGCGATGCCTTCGAAGGCCTGCTGGCCGCCCGCGGTGGGGCGGTTGACCACGACGAAGGTCGCGCGCGACAGGCGCTGCTGGACGAAGGGCAGGATGGTGCGGGCCAGGATGTCCATGCCCCCGCCCGCCGGCCCGGGCACCAGCACCTGGATCGGTCGGTCCGCCGGCCAGGCGGCCCGCGCCAGCCTGGGTCCCGCCACGGTGCCCGCCGCCGCCAGGGCGCCGAGCATCTGTCTGCGTCGCATGCGTTTCTCCCACCCGATCGTTCCAGGGTGAGAGGCTAGGGTGCTTTCCACATCAGCGGGAGTCACCGCGCTGGCGCAGCAGCAATGCAGCGGCCGCCAGCATGGCCCCGACACCGATCACCACCACCGCGCCGAGCGCGTTCACCTCCGGCGTCAGCCCCAGCCGCAGCATCGCGAACAGCGCCATCGGCAGGGTCGTGCCCGCCGGCCCCGAGACGAAGGAGGCGATCACCACGTCATCCAGCGACAGGGTGAAGGCCAGCAACCACCCCGCCCCCAGCGCCGGTGCGATCAGCGGCAGGGTAACGGTGCGGAAGGCGGTGAAGGGCGTGGCGCCAAGGTCCATCGCCGCTTCCTCGAGGCTGCGGTCGGTCTCGGCGAGGCGCGCCTGCACCACCACGGCGACGAAGGCCGCGCCAAGCGTCGCATGGGCCAGCAGCACGGTCAGCGCACCCCGGCCGGCCGGCCAGCCGGTCGCGATCTCCAACGCCACGAACAGCAGCAGCAGCGACAGGCCGGTCACCACCTCCGGCAGCACAAGCGGCGCGCCGATCAGCGCCCCGAACAGCGCCCGGCCGCGAAACCGGCCGAACCGCGCCAGCGCCCAGCCCGCCGCGCCGCCGAGCAGCACCGCGAGGCTCGCCGCGCCGGCGGCGATGCGCAGCGACAACCCCGCCGCCTCCACCACCCGATCATTGGCCACCAGCGCGGCGAACCATCGCAGCGAAAAGCCGCCCCATTGGAAGGGGATGCGGTCGGCGCTGAAGGCATAGCCGACCAGCAGCAGGATCGGCAGCCACAGGAAGGCGAAGCCCGCGGCCATCGCGACGGAGATGAAGCGGCCGCGGCTCACGACCGCGCCTCGAGGCGCTGGAATAGGCGGATCGGCACCAGCAGCAGCGCCAGCAGCCCGACGGCGAGCGCGGCGGCGACCGGCCAGTCGCGGTTCTGGAAGAATTCCTGCCACAGGACGCGGCCGACGAGTTGCGCCTCCGGAGGGCCCATCAGTTCGGGAATGACGTATTCGCCGGCCGCCGGGATGAACACCAGCAGGAACCCCGCCGCGGCCGCCGGCGCCGTCACCGGCAGCGTCACGGTGAAGAACGCCGTCGCCGGCCTTGCACCCAGATCCGCCGCCGCTTCCCCGAGCGTCGGGTCGAGCCGCAGCAGCGCGGCGAACAACGGCAGGACCGCGAAGGGCAGATAGGCATGCACCATGCCGATCAGCATCGCGCCTTCGGTGTAGAGCAGCGGCAACGGCGCATCGGTCACGCCGAGCGCCATCAGCATGCCGTTGATCCAGCCCTCGTCCCGCAGCAACCCGATCCAGGCGCCGACGCGCAGCAGGAAGCCGGTCCAGAAGGGCAGCATCAGCAGCGCCAGCAGCAGCACCCGCCGACCGGGCGCGGCGCGCGCGATGCCCATTGCCATGGGATAGGCGACGAGAAGGCAGCAGGCGGCGGTCATCGCCGCAATGCGCAGCGCGGTGACCAGCGCATCGAGGTAGTAGGCATCCTCGAACAGCGTCGCGAAGCCGGTGATCGACCAGGCCAGGCGGAAGGGCGGCAGGCCGGAATCGGCCTCGGCGAGCGCGATGGCGAGCAGGATCGCCGCCGGTGCGGCGACGAAGACCAGCAGCCAGGCCCAGACCGGCGCGAGGACCGCGAGCCGCCCGGTCATGACGCGAGCGGCACCACGTCGGCGGCATCCCAGGCGAGGACCACCTCCGCACCGCGGCCGGGCGGCGCGCCATCTTCCTCGGCATGGGCCACGCGTAGCACGGCGCCGCCGGGCAGGCGCACCAGCAGGAGCGTGTCGTCGCCGCGGAAGGCGGCGTCCTCGACCATGCCATGGACGGTGTTCGGTCCCGACGCGTCGGGCGCGAGACGGACGCGTTCGGGCCGCAGCGCCACCGCCACGGTGCCGGGGGGGATCGCCGCGGCGAAGGTGACGCCGGCCTCGGCGCTGTCGAAGCCGCCGACCGCTGCATGGCCCTCCAGCACATTCGCCGCCCCCAGGAAGCGGGCGACGAAGCGGGAGGCCGGCCGTTCGTAGATCGCGCGCGGCGCGCCGAGCTGCGCGATGCGCCCGCCCTCCAGCACTGCGACGCGGTCGGCCAGCGCCAGTGCCTCCTCCTGGTCATGTGTGACCATGACGAAGGCGGCGCCGGTCTCGCGCTGCAAGGCGCGCAATTCGAAGCCGGTGCGTTCGCGCAAGCCCGCATCGAGCGCGCCGAGCGGTTCATCGAGCAGCAGCAGGCGCGGACGCATCACCAGGCTGCGCGCCAGCGCGACGCGCTGCTTCTGCCCGCCCGACAGCTGGTGCGGGCGGCGGCGGTCGAAGCCTGCCAGCCCGACCATGGCGAGGGCTGCCGCGACGCGGGAAGCAGCCTCGGCCTTGGCCACCCCGGCGCGGCGCAGCCCATAGGCGACGTTGTCCGCGACGCTGAGATGCGGAAACAGCGCATAGGACTGGAACATCATGTTGATCGGCCGCGCCCAGGGCGGCGTCGCGGCGATGTCGGTCCCGTCGAGCAGCAGGCGCCCAGAATCCGGCGCCTCGAAGCCCGCGATGATGCGCAGCAGCGTGGACTTACCCGAGCCGGAGCCGCCGAGCAGGGCGAAGAACTCGCCCTCAGCGATGGTGAGGTCGAGCGCATCGAGCGCAAGCGTCGGACCGAAGCGCTTGGTGATCGCCTCGGTCTGAAGGAGCGGCTTCAACGCCCCGCCTTGAAGCGCGACCACAGCCGCGTGCGCGCGCGCTCGGCCTCCCGCGGCGGCGTGCCGGCGACGAATGTGCGCGCCAGCGCCTCAGCCGAGGGGAAGACGTTGGGGTCGTTGCGCACCGCCTCATCCACCAGCGGTCGGCTGGCCGGCACCGCGTTGGGGTAGCGGACATGGTTGGTGATGCCGGCCATCACGTCGGGCCGCAGCAGGAAATTGATGAATTGCTGCGCGGCCTCGGGGTTCGGTGCATCGGCCGGGATCGCCATCATGTCGAACCAGAGCTGCGCGCCTTCGCGCGGCGCGACGTAGCCGACCTCGACGCCGCGGCCGGCCTCCCGCGCGCGCGCCTGCGCCTGGATCACGTCGCCGGAATAGGTCAGCGCGACGCAGGCCTCCCCGGTCGCCAGCGCATCGAGGATCGAGGAGGATGCGATGATCGCGCGCACATGGCGGCGGATGCCCATCAGTGCCTGCTCGGCGGCGCGCAAATCGTCCGCGGCGTTGCTGTTGGGGTCGCGGCCGAGCCAGCGTAGCACGGAGGGCAGCACGTCCGTCGGGCTGTCCATCACCATGATGCCGCAGCGCGCGAGGCGCGCGGCATTCTCGGGCTTCAGCAGGATGTCGAGATTGTCGAGCGGCACATCCGGACCGAGCGCCGCACGCACGCGATCCGCCCGGATGCCGAGCCCAACCGTGCCCCACAGATAGATCGCACCGTGCCGGTTGCCGGGATCGATCGCCGCAACCCGTTCCATCAGCACCGGGTCGAGGTTGCCCCAGTTCGGCACGGCCGCGCGGTCGATCGGGCGCAGCGCGCCGGCGCGCACCAGGCGGGCGAAGGTGGGCTCGCTGGTCGGCACCACGATGTCGTAGCCGGACCGCCCGGCCGACAGCCGACCTTCCAGCGTCTCGAGGCTGTCATAGACGTCGTAGCGCACACGGATGCCCGTCTCCCGCGTGAAGCGAGCGACCGCATAGGGATCGATGTAGTCGGACCAGTTGTAGACGTTCAACACCCGTTCCTGCGCCGCGGCCGGCAGGGCCATGGACAGCAGGGCGAGCAGCGGCAGCAGGCGTCGGAACATCGGCGCGGGGTCCCTCGGGCGGCGATCGGCGGATCGGGCGAGACTAGCCATGCGCAGGGCGCCTGCCATCCCCTGCCGGCTCATTCCTCAATAGGATTTATTGCCTTGACTATCGGCAATGTTTCCTGTATTCACCCCACATCAAGGGGCGAGATGCGTCCGGCATCCCACCCTCGCCCCTGATTCCGACAGCCCGACCCACAGCACCCGCCTCGGCCGAAGGCCCGCGCCTTCCGTCGCGGCGGGCGAGGAGCAACGCATGCCCTTCCTCTCCAGCGGCCTTGCGGCGCTGACCACCGCGAACGGCTTCACCCTGTGGCACTACCGCACCCAGGATGACCGCGCGAGCGTGCTGGCGCCGGGCTATTTCGCCGTCGCCGCAGCGCGGCTGCTGCCCGGCGACATCGTCATCGTGCAGGCGGCGGATGCGACAGCGCTGGTGCCGATCCGTGGCGGATCCGTGGCCGGCGGCGGCGTCACGGTGGATGGGTCGGGCGGCGCGCCGGCACTGCTGCGTTCGGCCACGCTCCTGACCGATGTCGCCGTTGCCGCCGCGGCGATTGCGCGGGCCATCGTGCTCGATCCGCCTCCCGCCCTGCTGCTGCCCGGCGATACGCTGGTGGCCGGCGCGGCGATCACCGGCCCGATCGTGCAGGTCACCATCCATTTTCGCACCGCAACCGGGACGAATGTGGCGCCGCCGCAGACGGTGCCGGTGCTCGCCGGCCGCGCGACGGTCAGCTTCACCGCGCCGCAGCCAGCCGGCGGCTTTCGGCTGTTCGCCGTCGATGCCGCCGACCCAATGAACGCCAGCCTGTCGCCGCCCTTCGCCGTGACCCAGCCGCCGCGCCTGCTGACCGAGGCGGGCGGCACGCTGCTGCTCGAAAGCGGCGTCATCCTGGTTCTCTAGAGCCGCCCTGGCTCCTCTCCTCTCCCCGTCCCGAGCCCCCGAGGAAGACCCCATGTCCGACACCAAGATCAGCGCGCTGCCGGCGATTGCCGCGGCGGCGGATGCCGACCTGCTGCCCATCGTCCAGGGCAGCGGCGGCTCGGCCGTCACACGGCGCACCACGCTCGCGCAGCTGCGCGGCGGCATCCTCGCCGACCGTGCCTATCATGTTCGGGATTTCGGCGCGGTCGGCGATGGCACGACCAACGACGCGCCGGCGATCCAGGCGGCGATCGATGCGATGAACGCGGCGGGCGGCGGCACGCTGGAATTCGGCCCCCGGTCCTACCGTATCGCCAGCCCGATCGTGGTGGACAGCGTGTCCATCGTCTTCCAGGGCGCGGGCTTTACCGAGGGTGCGAACATCGCTGACGGCACCTGGCTGCGCATCGACACCACCGGCTTCACGCCCTTCACCTTCACCGGCACTGGCGCGCGCGGATCGTCGGTGCGCGACATCGCGGTGCGCCAGACCCACAGCACGACCCAGGATGCGAGCTGGGCGCCGACCAACTACGACTTCGTCTTCCGCGTGCAGGACTGCCTGGGCTCGGTGGAGTTCAAGAACGTGCTGCTGGTCGCGGTGAACCGCGGGGTCTGGTGCGACAATTCCGGCCGGCTGAACATCGAGAGCCTGCGCGGCCAGGTCTTCACCACCGGCATCGAGATCGATCGTGCCTACGACACCTGCCGCATCCAGCACATCCATTTCTGGCCCTTCGCCACATCGGACGACGATGTGGTGCGCTGGCAGCAGCAGAATTGCGATGCGGTGGTGCTGCGCAAGGTCGATGGCATCTTCATCGACGATGTCTTCACCCTCGGCGCGCGATCGGTGCTGCGGCTCGCGCCCTCGGCCTCGGGCGTCACCACCAAGCTTTATGTCGGCAGCCTCTATGCCGATTTCGCACTCTATCCGATCTGGATCGAAGGCAACGGCGTCACCGGCCAGATCGCCAATCTCACAACGCAGTCCGAACTGTTCAGCTCCGGCGGCCAACCATTGCCCGGCGCCATCGGCATCCGCATCGACAGCAACAACGTCCGGCTGCAGATCGGCAATCTGCGCATCGACGATGCGGAGAGCAACGCAGTCCGCGTCAACGGCTCCGGCAACCGGCTCGACATCTTCTCCTTCCGTGCCGAGTACTACAATCAGCTCAACGACGGTTCGGCCGCGATCCACCTCGCCAATGTCGCCGCCGGCACGCCGAATGCGGTGCATCTCGGCTGCCCGGCGCTGCTCGGCAACGGCAATGCCGGCCCACTGATGAACAGCGGCACCAACGGTCATGTGGCATTCGGCGCGCCGGCCGGGCGGATCGACCGGCCGGGCGTGATGCTCGGCACCGAGAACAACGGCTTCTTCGCGCCATCCTCGACCGAGCTCGCCGCCTCGGCCGCGGGGGTCGAGGTGCTGCGCGCCTCCTCGGCCGGGACGGTGACGCTGGGCGGTGCGTCTGGCGCGCATGGCTTCGGCGTCACGACGCCGGCGAGCAGCGTCAACCGCGTCGTCGTGACCAGCGCGATCACCGCAGGCGCGCCCTCGGTCGCGGCGCAGGGGAGCGACGCCAACATCGCGCTCGCCATCGCCGCCAAGGGCACCTCGACAGTGCGGCTCCAGACGCGCGGGCAGACCGCGTTCGAGGTGAACGCCACCGGCACGCCCGGCAACTACATCCGCACCGATGCCGCCGCATCGGGCGGCGCGCCACGCTTCATCGCTCAGGGCGGCGACACCAACATCGCGCTGCAGCTCTCGCCAAAGGGCACGTCCTTCGTCGAGAGCACGGCGCCCTTCCGGCTGCCGAGCTACACCGTCGCGACGCTGCCCTCCGCCGCGACCTTCGCCCGCTGCCTGATCTACGTGTCGGACGGCACGGCGAACAAGCGCTTCGCGATCAGCGACGGGACCTCCTGGCGCTGGCCGGACGGCGCGGTGGTGAGCTGAACGCAACACGAGCGAAGGACATGCAGCGATGACGGCACTGACCGACTACGCAAAGAACCTGCTCGCCCGATCTCTGATCGGGCGGCAGCCAACCCTGCCGACGGCGGTCTGGGTCGCCCTTGGCACCGGCGGCACCGATGCCGCCGGCCTGACCGGCGAACCCGCCGCCGGCACCGGCTATGCCCGGCAGCCGGTCTCCTTCACCGGCAGTGGCACGCAGCGCAACGCCGCCGCGCTGCGCTTCGGCTTCACGACCACGGCCGGCACCCTGACCCATGTCGGGATCTTCGATGCCCTGGCCGGCGGCAATGCGCTGGCCTGGGCCGCACTCGGTTCCCCCGCGACGCTGGGCGCGGCCGGCAGCGTCACCATCCCGGCGGAGAGCCTGACCGTGCTGGCCGACTAATAACCGGGCGACCGCGACCGGATCCCCGCCCCGGCCGACCGGCCCGCATCCAGCAGCGCCTGGGTGCGGTCCATCGCCCAGGTGGCACCCATATGCGGGCGCATATCGCCTTCGCGTTCATCCGTGACCGCGTAGGTGACGAGGTAGCCGCGCCCGGCCCGCCCGGCGATCACCGCCAACTCCACCACCATGAAGCTGATGTGCAGGTCGGGCGTGCAACTGTCGTTGCGCTCGATCTGCATGCGCACCGCGCGCTGAAGCCCGCCGATGAAGGCGATCGCGTCGTCGCGCGCATCGGCATGGCGGACGACGTGGATGCAGGACGCCGCGGCACTGCCGGCCGAGGCCACCAGCCCCAGCATCGCCGCCGCCATCACGCGCCTCGCCGCCATCCGCACCCCCTGACCGTCACACGAGGATGCCCCGGAAGCACAGCCCGGGGCCAGCCTTCCGCATCCCGAGGAGCCTCCATGGACCCCCGCCAATCCCGCGGCTACCGCAACCGCAACCCGGGCAATATCGACCACCAGCCGGCCAATCGCTGGCAGGGGCTGGACGATCCACCCATCGAAGCCGCCCCGCCTGGCGGCCGCGCCCGCTTCGCGCGCTTCGTCTCCCACGAATACGGGATCCGGGCGCTGGCGCTGCTGCTGACGACCTACCAGGACCGGCACGGGCTGCGGACCATCCGCGGCATCGTCACCCGCTGGGCGCCGGGTGCCGAGAACGACACCGAGGCCTATATCGCCGCCGTCGCGCGGCGGACCGGGCGCCATCCGCGCGGCGAGCTCGACCTGCATCGCCATGAGGATCTTCACCCGCTGGTGGAGGCGATCATTGCCCATGAGCTCGGCGGCAATCCCTACGGTCGCGCCACGATCGACGCCGGGCTCCGCTTGGCTGGCGTGGTGCCGGGGGGGCGCGCGGCCGTCGCGCGCAGCGGCACCGCCCGCGCCGCGGCAGGCACCGCCGCAGCCGGCGTCGGCGGCGTCGCGGTGACGGAAGTGCTGGCCCAGGCCGCCCCGCATCTCGGCGGCCTGGCGGAACTGGCCCGCGCACTTGGTCCCTGGGTGATTGCGGCGACGATCGTCGCGGCAGCCGCCTGGTTCGTCTGGCAGCGCGGCAGGCGGTCGGCATGAGCGCGATTGCCGGTCTGCTGGCCGCCGCCTGGTCCCGGGCGGCGGGTTGGATCGCGGTGACGGGCGCGGCACTGACGGTGCTGCTTGCCGCCTATGCGACCGGGCGGCGCGACGGCCACCTGGCATCAAGGACAACAACGCTGGAGCGCGCGACGCGCGCGCGGGAGATTCGCGATGCGGTGGAACGCGACCTGGATCGGTCTGGCGATGCTGCTGAGCGGCTGCGCCGGGATTGGCAGCGGCGGTGAGGGCTGCGGGCCCTGGCGGCCGATCCTGGTCTCGGCAGAGGACCCGCTGGAGGAGGCGACGGCGCGTGCCATCCTGGCACACAACATGACGGGGCGGCAGCTCTGCGGCTGGTGAGCGGCGCCGCATGCGCACGCGCGACCGCTCCCTGTCAGGAAACGCAATGGCTGGGCCGATGCCGTCGCTGAGGCCGCTATCCGGTACGCTTGGCCAGCGTCCTGCTGGGCATCTGGTGCCTGATAACGGCCCTCATCGCGCATAGAAGCGACATCAACCAGTTCCTGTCGCATGTGGCGATGACGGGCGGCTTCTTCGCCTTGGCGGCAGCCGGTGCCGGCGCACTGGCCGTGTTCGGCGGGGCCCCGGCGGGCCCCTGGGCCTATCTGTCCTAGATTGCTACCTCGGTAGGAAGCGCCGGCGAGTGACGTGCGGCGCCAATCGACCCTGCCGCTCGCGGCGACGATACACCGCCAGGCATGGTCAGACGCACCGCTTTGGGGAAGCATGGCGCCGATGAGAGGGACGCCATGACCGAAGACACCCGCCTGGACCCGCCGAGCCTTGAGATCGCGGGCCGCCGCGCCACCATCCGCCTGCATCGCGCCCGGCATCGCAATCGCATCGAGCCGGGCGACATCGTCCGC
This sequence comes from Roseomonas sp. SRI_022, assembly GCF_057586215.1. Taxonomy (NCBI): domain Bacteria; kingdom Pseudomonadati; phylum Pseudomonadota; class Alphaproteobacteria; order Acetobacterales; family Roseomonadaceae; genus Roseomonas; species Roseomonas sp. SRI_022. The sequence goes on along the minus strand of NZ_JBYCZL010000030.1, from coordinate 6,845 downwards.
ATCCTCGAGCATTTCGAGACGGTGGATGCGAACCGCGACCTGCGCGTGCTGGTGCTGGCGGCGAGCGGACCGGCCTTCAGCGCCGGCTTCCACCTTGGCGGCTTCGCCGAGGATCGCGCGGCAGCCGCCCGCGCGCCGAGCTTCGAGGTAATGGTCGATCGCTTCGAAAAGCTGCGCGTGCCGACCATCTGCCGGGTGCAGGGTGGCGTCTATGGCGGGTCCACCGACCTCGCGCTGGCCGCGGATTTCCGCATCGGTGTCACGGGGATGGAGATGTTCATGCCGGCCGGGCGGCTGGGCGTGCACTACTATCCGGGCGGGCTGCAGCGCTACGTCTCGCGCCTGGGCATGAACACTGCGAAGCGGCTGTTCCTGACGGCGGAGAAGCTCGGCGCGGAGGAATTGCTGCGCATTGGCTACCTGACGCAGTTGGTGGCGCCGGAGGCGCTGGATGCGGCGGTGGACCGGTTGGCCGGGACGCTGGAGGTCATGGCACCACTCGCTGTGCAGGGCATGAAGCAGGCGCTGAACGAGATCGGCCACGGTGCGCTGGACGTCGCCGCCTGCGAGGCACGGGCCAAGGCCTGCAAGGACAGCGCGGATATCCAGGAAGGCCTCGCAGCGTTCCGAGAGAAGCGGGCGCCGGTGTTCCGCGGGGCGTGAGCGGCGGTCCGGCGGGGCCGGTATTCGCCGACGCCCACGTTGCGGCGGCTACGGGGACGGGTCCTCCGCCAGGCTGATGATCGGCACCGGCGGGTTCTGCGCGAAGGACAGCGGCCCCCCTGGCACCCCCACCCAGTCCTGGGCGCTGCGCGTCCACACATGCACGGTGGGACGCAGGCCGGAGACGCTGTCCAGCGTGCCGAGCCGGATGGTCTGGTAGATGTCCGGCGCGGTGCCGCGTTCCACGCCGAGGACCGACGTGCCGCAATCGCCGCAGAACCAGTGCGTCAGTTGCACGCCGCTGTCGCCGGTCCGGGTCTGGGGCTTCAGCGTGCCGCGTGTCAGACGGAAGTCACGGCCCCGGACGACCATGGAAACGACGAAGGCGCTCCCACTGCGCCGCTGACAGGCCGTGCAATGGCAGGCGAAGACGACGGATGGAGGGGCGTCCACCTTGAACCGAATGGCGCCGCATTGGCATCCGCCCAGCCGCGGGAAGGTCATGAATCGCCTCCGTCCAGTCGGAGGTTCATGGTGCGTTCCGGATGCCCTGCGGTCAATGGTGCGGCGCGGCCACGGCCCGGCAGGGTGCTGCTTCTCGTGGAATGTGTGCTGATTGAGGCTTCGGATGGTGCTGTTGGAGAGGATTGAACTCTCGACCTCTCCCTTACCAAGGGAGTGCTCTACCACTGAGCTACAACAGCGCCGGCGCGAACGCGGCGCCCTCCTTAAGCGGATGGCCTGCGCCGCGCAACCCCGATGCGCGCGCGCCCCTCACGCTGCGCCGCCCGGCTCTTGCGGCCGGCCCCGCCGGGCGCCACTTTTCCGGCGCCATGGCCCACCGTCCCGACCAGCCCCGCCAGCCGCAACCGGCGGCCGATCGCGCCGCCCGCCTCGCCGCTGCCCTGCGGGAGAACCTGAAGCGCCGCAAGGCCCAGGCCCGCGCCCGTGACGCCGCCGCGGACGAGCCCGCTGCCCCCGCCAAGGTTGCCGGCGAAAAGCCCTTGGGCTAATCCCACGGCCCCGGAGCGCCGGGGGCCGCCACGGCCCCCGCCCCCTCCCCTTCACGGCGCAGCGCGCCGCAGGCCAGGCGACAACCCATGCCCATCATGCCCGACAGCTGGATCCGCCGCATGGCGGCGGAACACGGCATGATCGACCCCTTCGTCGAGGCGCAGCGCCGCGAAGGCGTGATCTCCTACGGCCTGTCCTCCTACGGCTACGACGCGCGCGCGGCCGATGAGTTCAAGATTTTCACCAACGTCGACAACGCCGTGGTGGACCCCAAGGCCTTCAGCGAGGACGGCTTCGTCACCCGCAAAGGCCCGGTCTGCATCATCCCGCCCAATTCCTTCGTGCTGACGCACACGGTGGAATACTTCCGAATCCCGCGCGATGTGCTGGTCATCTGCCTCGGCAAATCGACCTATGCCCGCTGCGGGCTGATCGTGAACGTCACGCCGCTGGAACCCGAATGGGAAGGCCAGGTGACGATCGAGATCAGCAACACCACCCCGCTGCCCGCCAAGGTCTATGCGAACGAAGGCGTTTGCCAGTTCCTGTTCCTGCAGGGCGCTGCACCGCCCGAGGTCAGCTACGCCGACCGCCGCGGCAAATACATGGGACAGCGCGGCGTCGCGCTGCCCCGTCTGTAGAAGGTTGAATTCCTAGATGGACCGCATCCGCATCCGCGGCGGCCGCTCGCTGTCCGGCACCATCCCGATCTCCGGGGCGAAGAATGCCGCCCTGCCGTTGATGGCGACCGCGCTGCTGACCGACGGGCCGCTGACGCTGACCAACGCGCCGGACCTCGCCGATGTCACCACCATGGCCGGGCTGCTCGCGCAGCACGGGCTTGCGGTGGAACGGGACAAGTCCGCGCGGACCATCACCATGTCCGGCGCGGCGACGAACCTCGAAGCGCCCTACGACCTGGTGCGTAAGATGCGCGCCTCGGTCCTCGTGCTCGGCCCGCTGGTCGCCCGCTTCGGCCAGGCGCGCGTGTCGCTGCCCGGCGGCTGCGCCATCGGCACCCGCCCGGTGGACCTGCATCTCAAGGCGCTCGAGCAGATGGGTGCGGAGATCGAGATCACCTCGGGCTATATCGAGGCGAAGGCGCCCGGCGGCCTCAAGGCCGCGCGCATCATCTTCCCGCAGGTCTCGGTCGGTGCCACCGAGAACATCCTGATGGCCGCGACCCTGGCGAAAGGCACCACCGAGATCGTCAACGCGGCGCGTGAGCCAGAGATCTCCGACCTCGCCGCCTGCCTGATGCGCATGGGCGCGCGGATCGAGGGCCTCGGCACGGATCGCCTGCTGGTCGAAGGCGTCGATGCGCTGGGGTCGGCCGTGCATCCCATCATTCCCGACCGGATCGAGGCCGGCACCTTCGCCTGCGCCGCCGCCATCACCGGCGGGTCGGTGGTGCTGGGCGGCGCGCGGCTCGACCATCTCGGCGCTGTGGTGCGCATCCTGCGCGACGCCGGCGTCGATGTGGCGGAGACGGATGGCGGGCTGAAGGTGTCGCGGCTGAACGGGCTGCGCGGCACCGACGTGGTGACCGAACCCTTCCCCGGCTTCGCCACCGACATGCAGGCGCAGTTCATGGCGCTGATGTGCGTGGCCGAGGGCGCCTCGATGATCACCGAGACGATTTTCGAGAACCGTTTCATGCATGTGCCTGAATTGCTGCGCATGGGCGCGCGCATCAACTACCACGGCCATTCCGCCATCGTGCGCGGCGTGGCCCGGCTTGCCGGCGCGCCGGTCATGGCGACCGACCTGCGCGCGTCGGTTTCGCTGATCCTTGCGGGCCTTGCCGCGGAAGGCGAGACGATCGTCAACCGCGTCTATCACCTCGACCGCGGCTATGAGCGGGTGGAGGCGAAGCTCGCCGCGGTCGGTGCCGACATCGAACGTTTGCCGGGCTGAAACGGAATCACGATGACGCCGACTCGGCGCCCTTTGCTGTAGGCTCCGCCATGGATCACGCGCTTCCCACCCCGATCAGCCCCGCCACGCCCGAGGATGCCGGCCCGATCGTGCTGGCGCTGCCGAAGGGGCGAATCCTGTCGGAGCTCGGGCCCGTGCTGGCGCGGGCGGGCATCGTCCCGGCGGACGACTACGCGGACGAAAGCAGCCGCCGGCTGCGCTTCCCGACCGAGGATCCAGCGCTGGACGTGATCCGCGTGCGGTCCTTCGATGTCGCCACATTCGTAGCCCATGGCGCGGCGCAGATCGGCATCTGTGGCGCCGATGTGCTGATGGAATTCGACTACCCAGAGATCTACGCGCCACTCGATCTCGGCATCGGCCGCTGCCGGGTGTCGATCGCAGAGCCGGTCGTGACGCAGCCGGACGACCCGACCCGCTGGTCGCGCGTTACGGTGGCGACGAAGTATCCCAACATCGCCCAGCGCCACTTCGCCACCCGCGGCGTGCAGGCGGAGATCGTGCACCTGAACGGCGCGATGGAACTCGCCCCGTCGATGGGCCTGTCGCGGCTGATCGTGGACCTGGTGCAGACCGGATCGACGCTGAAGGCCAATGGACTGCGAGAGAGCGAGGTGATCGCGCACGTCACCTCCCGCCTCGTCGTCAACCGCACGGCGCTGAAGACACGGCCCGAGGCGATCGGCACCTGGATCGCGCGCTTCCGCACCGCGCTGGCGGGGCGCGACGCGCGGTGAAGCGCCTGAACACCGCCGACCAGGCTTTCGAACCGGCCTTCGCCGCCCTGCTCGACGAGGCACGCGAGACGACGAGCCGCGTCGATGCCGCGGTGGCCGAGATCATCGCCGCCATCCGCGCCCGTGGCGATGCCGCGCTGATCGACTTCACCGCCCGCTTCGACCGTTGGACGCCCGCCAATGCCGCCGCGCTGTGCGTCACGCCAGCGGAAATCGAAGCCGCCGACGCCTCCATCCGACCGGACCTGCGCGCCGCGCTGAACCTCGCCGCCGAGCGGATCGAGGCGTTCCATCGCGCACAGTTGCCGCGCGACCTTGAGACCACGGATGCCGCCGGGCTGACGCTCGGCATGCGCTGGGGCGCGATCGACGCGGTCGGCATCTACGTCCCCGGCGGCAAGGCGGCCTATCCGTCCTCCGTGCTGATGAACGCGATCCCGGCGCGCGCGGCCGCGGTGCCGCGCATCGCCATGTGCGTGCCCACCCCGGACGGCGTGCTGAACCCGCTGGTGCTGGCGGCGGCCAAGCGCGCCGGGGTCACCGAGATCTTCCGCATCGGCGGCGCCCAGGCGGTGGCGGCCATGGCCTGGGGCACGGCGTCGATCGGCGCGGTGGACCGCATCGTCGGCCCGGGCAATGCCTATGTCGCGGAGGCCAAGCGCCAGGTCTTCGGCCGCGTCGGCATCGATTCCATCGCCGGCCCATCCGAGGTCGTGGTCATCGCCGAAGCCGGCAACGATGCCCGCCACGTCGCCGTGGACCTGCTCGCCCAGGCCGAACATGACGAGAGCGCGCAGGCGATCCTGATCACCCCTGACGCGGCGCTGGCCGATGCCGTCATTGCCGCGGTTGATGCCGAGTTGCGCCACCTGCCGCGCAGCGCCATCGCCGGCGAATCTTGGCGCCGCCATGGCGCGGTCATCCTGGTGCGGGACCTGGCGGAGGCCGCGGCGCTGACCAACCGGCTGGCGCCGGAGCACCTGCAACTCATGGTGGCCAAACCTCGCGCCCTTCTCGCCCAGGTACGCCATGCGGGTGCTGCATTCCTGGGTCGCTTCTGCCCGGAGGCGGTGGGCGACTACGTCGCTGGCCCGAACCATGTGCTGCCGACCGGGCGAACGGCGCGCTTCGCCTCCGGCCTGTCGGTGTTCGACTTCCTGAAGCGCACCACATGGGTCGAGGCGGATGAGGCCGCGCTCGCCTCCGTCGGCCCCTCCGCGGTGGCGCTGGCGGAGGCGGAGGGCCTCACCGCGCATGCCCGCAGCGTCGCCTTGCGGCTCGGCGGCTGACGCGCGGCTTGACCCGGCGGGGTTCGCGGACCATTTTCCCGCCGATTTCCGGCGGCGCGGCTGCGCGCCGCGTTACCCCCTGCGCGCGTTGCGCGCCATGAATGAGGCCCGATGTCGAAGGAAGACATGATCGAGTTCAGCGGCCAGGTCGTTGAACTCCTCCCGAATGCCATGTTCCGCGTGAAGCTGGACAATGACCACATGGTCCTCGCGCACACCTCCGGGAAGATGCGCAAGAACCGCATCCGCGTGCTCGCCGGCGACCGCGTGAATGTCGAGATGACGCCCTACGACCTGACCAAGGGCCGCATCACGTTCCGATTCAAGTAAGCGCCGGTGCCCGACCCGCGCCCGCCGCTGGTGCTGGCGAGCGCCAGTCCGCGGCGCCTCGATCTGCTTGCCCAACTCGGCATCGTGCCCGATCGGGTCATCGCCACCAACATCGACGAAACCCCGACGCGGGGCGAGACGCCGCGCCCGCATGCGGCACGCCTCGCCCTCGGCAAGGCCGAAGCGGCGGCAACAGCTGCGCCCGATGCGCTGGTGCTTGCGGCCGATACGGTCGTTGGCGTCGGTCGCCGCATCCTCCCAAAGGCGGAGACGGCGCAGCAGGCGCGCGACTGCCTTGAGCTTCTGTCCGGGCGGCGGCATCGCGTGACCACCGCCGTGGTGCTCGCCCTGCCCGATGGGCGGCGGCTGAAGCGGATGGTGGAAAGCGCTGTCACCTTCCAACGCCTGACCGAGCAGCAGCTCGCCGACTACCTCGCCGGCGACGAATGGCGCGGCAAGGCGGGCGGCTACGCCATCCAGGGCCGGGCCGCGGCCTTCATCCGCTTCCTCTCCGGCAGCCATTCCAACGTGGTCGGCCTGCCGCTGTTCGAGACGGCGCAATTGCTGCGCGGCATCGGATGGCTGCGACCGTAATCGTCAGCGCTTCGCCCGGCGAGGTCCGCACCGCGCTGCTGCAGGGTGGCGTGCTGACCGAGGCCTGGGTCGAACGCCCCGCCCGCCCGGACGGCGTCGGCGACCTGCATCGCGGCCGGGTCTCGGCGGTCGCGCCCGCCATGGCCGGGGCCTTCATCGCCCTGGCCGGGGGCGAGACCGGCTTCCTGCCGGAACGCGAGACGGGCGAGGAGCGCCGCCCCATCGCCGCCGCGGTGCATGAGGGCATGATCCTGCCGCTGCGCGTGACCCGAGCCGCGCA
>NZ_JBYCZL010000029.1:0-62191 GCF_057586215.1 Roseomonas sp. SRI_022 | reverse complement strand
GTTGCCGAGGAGGCCCGCCCCCGCCGCGAGCGGAGCGAGCGCCCCGAGCGTGGTGACCGCGCCGAACGCGGTGAACGTGCCGAGCGCAGCGCGCGGATCGAGCGCGAGACGGCCGAAGCCGCCCGCGGCGAACGCGAGCCCCGCCGTGAGCGCGACCGGGACCGCGAGCCGCGTGGTGAGCGTCGCTACCGCCAGGAGGATCTCGGCCCGGCGGTGAAGGGCTTCGGCGATGCCGTGCCGGCCTTCATGCTGATCCCGCTGCCGCGTCCGCGGGCCGAAAAGCCCGTCGAGGCCCCGATCGCCGACAGCGCACCCGAGACCGAAGCCGCCTGACACCTGGCCGGGTGCTGTTGGCACCCGGCCGTCACCATTGCCCGAGCGCCGGACGGATTCCATCCTGCCGGCCGATTGCCGGAGGACTCGCCATGAACGTCGTCACCAAGCCCGCCCGCGCGCAGTTCGTCTGGGACGACCCGCTGCTGCTCGATGAAGCACTGACCGAGGACGAGCGCCTGATCCGCGACAGTGCGCGCGACTTCTGCCAGGAAAAGCTGCTGCCCCGCGTCCAGGAAGCCTTCCGCAAGGAACACTTCCATCGCGAGATCATGAATGAATTCGGCGAGATGGGCTTCCTCGGCGCGACGCTCGACAGCCATGGCTGCGCGGGCGTCGGCTACGTCGCCTACGGGCTGATGGCGCGCGAGGTGGAGCGCGTCGATTCCGGCTATCGCTCGGCGTTCTCCGTGCAGTCCTCGCTGGTGATGTTCCCGATCCACGCCTTCGGGTCGGAGGCGCAGAAGGACAAGTACCTGCCGAAGCTGCGCACCGGCGAGTGGGTCGGCTGCTTCGGCCTGACCGAGCCCGACGCGGGGTCCGACCCCAATTCCATGCGCACGCGGGCGAAGAAGGTCGATGGCGGCTACCTGCTGTCGGGCTCCAAGACCTGGATCACCAATTCCCCGATCGCCGATGTCGCGGTGGTCTGGGCGAAGGATGATGAAGGCGTGCTGCGCGGCTTCGTGCTCGAACGCGGCATGAAGGGCCTGTCCTTCCCCAAGATCGAGGGCAAGTTCTCGCTGCGTGCGTCGGTCACCGGCATGATCATGATGGATGAGGTCTTCGTGCCGGAGGAGAACCGCCTGCCGGGGGTGAAGTCCCTTGCCGGTCCGTTCCAGTGCCTCAACCGCGCGCGCTACGGCATCGCCTGGGGCGCGCTTGGCGCCGCCGAGGATTGCTGGCACCGCGCGCGTGACTACACGATGAACCGCAAGATGTTCGGCAAGCCGCTGGCGGCGACGCAGCTCATCCAGAAGAAGCTCGCGGACATGCAGACCGAGATCACGCTCGGCCTGCACGCCGTGCTGCGCGTCGGCCGGCTGTTCGACGAGCACAAGGCGGCGCCGGAGATGATCTCCCTGGTGAAGCGCAACAATTGCGGCAAGGCGCTCGACATCGCGCGCGTCGCGCGTGACATGCATGGCGGCAACGGGATCGTGGACGAGTACCACGTGATCCGCCACGTCATGAACCTCGAGACGGTCAACACCTACGAGGGGACGCACGACGTGCATGCGCTGATCCTCGGCCGTGCGCAGACCGGGCTGAACGCCTTCGGCGGCTGAAAAGGCCCGGCGCGGGTGGGCGACGGTGTCATGCTGACGGGGCACGATCTCCTGACGATCGAGCGGACCCTGCAGCTGGCCATCGCGCCCGCCTTCCTGCTCGGCGGCGTCTTCGCCCTGCTGACGCTGCTGACCAACCGCCTTCAGCGCCTCAGCGAGGTCCGCGACGAGATGAAGCGCGAGGGCAACGCGCCGCCGATCGAACGGCGGCGCCTCGCCCGTCGGGCTCGGCTGCTCTACCGCGCCATCACCTGCAACATCGTCACCGGGGTGTTGCTGTGCGTGCTCGTGATCGCTGGCTTCCTCGAACCGCTGGCCGGCGTGACCGCCGGGCTGCACGTGGCCGGCCTCCTGGTCGGCGCCATGCTAATGCTGACCGCGGGGCTCTCCTTCTTCCTGGTCGAGGTGCTGGTCAGCTCCAGCAGCCTGTCCCTCTACTCGGACGAGTGACGCGGTCTGCGCCGCGTCACCGCTGTCCACTTCCGCCATCGAGGCCCGCGACATCATGCGTCTGACGATCAATGCCATGGGCGCGGGCGGCGATGGCATCGCCCGCACCCCGGATGGCCCCGTCTTCATTCCACGCACCCTGCCCGGCGACGTCGTTGACGTGCGTTTGTCGGGCCGGCGCGGCGACGGCCATGCAGCGGTGGTCGAGGCGATCGTCACCCCGTCCCCCGACCGGGTGGCGCCGCCCTGCACCCATTTCACCGAAGGTTGCGGCGGCTGCGCCGTGCAGCACTGGTCCCCGGCCGCGCAGGCGGGCTGGAAGCGCGACCGCCTGCGCGATGCGCTGTCGCGCGCCGGCTATCGCGACGCGGCCGTGGCCGAGACGGTAAGCACCCGGCCCGGCCACCGTAGGCGCGCGGATTTCGCGGTGCGACGCGGCGCGGGCGGCGTCGTGCTTGGCTTCCACATGGCCGGCAGTGCGCAGATCCTGGATCTCGCCGGCTGCGCGGTGCTGGACCCGCGCATCACGGCACTGATCGCCCCGTTGCGGGAGATGCTGCGCCGCCTGGCCGCGCTGCGGCGCGATGGTTCGGTGGTCGTGAACCTGCTGGATACCGGACCGGATCTGGTGCTGCGCACCGATGGCCCCCTCTCCCCGGCCGAGCGCGTCGCCCTCGCCGGCTTCGCGCAGCAGGCCGGCATCCCTCGCATCGCCTGGGCGCTGAAGGATGGCACACCCGAGATCGCGGCGCAGACCGGGCCAGTGGCGATTGCACTGTCCGGAGCCGAGCTCGCCCCCGCTCCGGGCGCCTTCCTTCAGGCCAGTCCCGAAGGTGAGGCGGCGATCATCGCCGCCGTGCTGGGCGCCCTGCCGGCGAAGCTGGCCGGGCGCGGGCGCATCGCTGACCTGCATGCGGGGCTCGGCACCCTGTCCATCCCGCTCGCCGCACGCGGGCGCGTGACGGCGTTCGAGAGCGACGCGGCCGCCGTCACCGCGCTCGCCACCGCCGCGGGCCGCGCGGGCGTGCCGGTCACCGCGACGCGCCGCGACCTGGTGCGCCAGCCGCTGACCGCCGCCGAGCTCAGCCCCTTCGCCGCCGTGGTGCTGGACCCGCCCTTCGGTGGCGCGGCGGAACAGGTGCCCTTGCTGGCCCGCAGCACCGTGCCGGCGGTGGTCTATGTGTCGTGCAACCCCGCGGCGCTGTCGCGCGACGCGCGGGCCTTCGCCCAGGCGGGCTGGGCGCTGGCCGCGGCGACGCCGATCGACCAGTTCGTCCATTCTGCGCAGTTGGAGGCGGTGGTGGCCTTCACCCGCGCGCCTCAGCGCGGTTCGATGCGCGACAGGTAGAGCGTGGTCACGCGGCGGCGCTCGAGCAGGTCCTCGACCGTGCAGGGCTTCGCCAGGGAATCGCCGTCGATGAAGCGCAGCGGGAAACGGGCCGCCAGCGCCTGCAACATCGCCGGCGCCTCGGCACAGCGATTGGCGTCGAAGTCGAGCAGGACGCGCAGGCCGGGACTGCGGTCGATCAGCCCGTCCATTCCCGCGACGACGCGGTCGGCCTGGGCGGCCACGCCGATGCGCAGGAAATCCACGCTGCCCGGTTCGATCTCCTGCAACGCCTTGGCCGGCGTCGTGCAGTGGGCACGGCCGGCTTCCATGGTGAAGACGCCGGCGAAGGCGCTGTCCGACGGCCCCACCAGCAGGGCCGGCACGCTGATCGAGGCATGCGCCGCCTCGGCCGCCGCCAGCCGCTCGGTCGAGATGATGCCGCCGAGGCCGTTCACCTGCACGTTGCGCCGCAGCAGCCAATGCAGCCAGGGATTGGCCTCGAGCGCCACGACGCGGCCCTCGCTGCCGACCAGGTCGGCGAGGACGAGGCTCCAGTAGCCGTAGATCGCGCCGACGTCGTAGGCGGTCTCCCCGCGCGCGACGTTGCGGCAGACGAATTCCGTCACCCAGTACTGCCAATACCCGTCGAGCAGCAGATGCGGCGCGATGCCGGCATCCGTCGCGTCGGTGAACATCTTGAAGCGGCCGAGCGCGCGGCACAGCACGCTGCCATCGGGCAGCGAGACGGTCTGGGTGCGGTCGCGGATCAGCGCCTCGATCTCGCGCCGATTGCCGGTGCGGAGCAGCTCCTCCAGGGTCGCGAGGTCGCGACGGCCGACCTCGGCACGCACGGCTTCGAGGGTCGCGCGCAGCACGGCGAGCTCGCCGCGCATGCGGAACAGTTCCTCATGCGTTCCATGGATGGCCCGGCGGCCCTGCCGCGGAGCCGTGGCGAAAAGCCAGGACAGGAAGCGTGGCACGACGCCCACGCGGGGCGCCTCGACCGGTTGCATCGTAACGGGCGGGTTATCCTTCGGCACCGGCAATCCTTGGACCATATGATTTGCGTGGTCTGCCCTGTCTCAAAATCCCACCACCCGGGGCGCATGGCAACCCATCCGATGACAAGGCGGGACTTGATTGCCGTCTGCGAAGCCCCATGCTGTCCTCCGGCTCACAGCAGGATGACAGCACATGATCATGAATCGCCGTCACGCCTTTGTCGCAGCCGGTGGATTGATCGCGGGGCCTGTGGTCCTCCGCAATGCCGCCGCCCAAGCCCCCGCCGCGCCTGCCGCCCCGGCCCAGGCGCCCGGCTTCTATCGGTTCCGCGTCGGCGGCGCCGTCGTCACGACCGTCCATGACGGGTTCGGCGCCCGGCCGCTGGAAGGCTTCGTGCGCAATGCGCCGCTGCCCGAGGTCCAGGCGGCGGCTTCGGCCGCCTTCCTGCCAACGGACCGCCAGGTCATTTTCTTCACCATCACCTTCGTGCAGCGCGGGGACACGCTCGCCGTCTTCGACACCGGCAATGGCGTCACCCCAGCCGGCGCCACGGCAGGAAGGATGATCGCCAACATGGCCGCGGCGGGCATCGACCCGGCCCGCGTGACCCATGTGATCCACAGCCATTTCCATGGCGACCATGTGAACGGGCTGCTGAATGCCGAAGGTGGGCGCGCCTTCCCCAACGCGCAGGTGCTGGTGCCGGCCTCCGAATGGGCCTGGTGGACTGAAGCGGGCAACGAGACCCGCAGCCCGGAGAACCAGCGGGCGAACTTCGCCAATGTGGCCCGGCGCTTCGCGCCCTATCAGGGCCGGGTGACGCCGTTCCAGGCCGGGGCGGAAGTCATCCCCGGCGTCACCGCCATCGCGGCGCCGGGCCACACGCCGGGCCACACCATCTTCCGCATCGCCGATGGCGACGCGCAGATGATCTTCCTCGCCGACATAACCAATCACCCCGGGATCATGATGCCCAATCCGGAGTGGCAGATCGTCTTCGACTTCGACGGCGATGCGGCGGCAGCGACGCGGCGCCGCGTGCTCGACATGGTGGCGACAGACCGCATCCGCGTCACCGGCTATCACTTCCCCTTCCCGGCCAATGGCTATGTCGCCAAGGCCGGCAACGGCTTCCGCTTCGTCCTGGCCGACTGGTCCAGCGCGGTCTGAACGCAGTACCGGCCGGGCCCGCGCAGCCTGGCCGGTCGATCTGCCGAACCCGGCCCTTGGTGCGCCCCGCCGCCCCAATGCACGACGCGCGCTCCGGATTGGAGGCGGCCAGGACCCTTGACGCTGCTACTTTCACTTACTTAATGACTATCCGGTCAGTCATTAGATGGGTCCGATGCAATCCCCCCCGCGCAGGCGACGCAAGGATGCGCGTCCCGCCGAACTCCTCGACGCCGCCCTCGACACATTCCGCGCCAAGGGCTTCGCAGCCACACGGATGGAGGACATCGCCGCCCGCGCCGGCGTCTCCAAGGGCACGATCTACCTCTACTACCCGTCCAAGGAGCTGGTCTTCGAAGCGCTGGTCCGCACCAACCTGATCCCGCGCATCGAAGGCATGCAGGCCGTCATGGCCGCCAACGCTGGCTCGGCAACCGAGCGGCTGCGCCTGCTCGCCGCCGCCGCCGTGCAGATCGCCTCCGATGACAGGCTGGCGGCGCTGCCCAAGCTGGTGCTCGCCGAGGCCGGCAACTTCCCCGACCTCGCGCGCTTCTATCGGCAGGAGGTGATCAGCCGTGGCCTCGCGCTCGTTTCGGGCATCCTCGAAGGCGGCATGGCAGCGGGCGAGTTCCGTCGCCTCGACCCGGATGTGACCGCGCGCCTCTTCATGGCGCCGATGATCTTCGCCGCGCTCTGGCGGACGACCTTCGCGCCCATCGAGACCGACACACTGCCGCCCGAGACGCTGCTGACCCAGCATCTGGAGATGTTCCTGCGTGCGATCGCGCCGGAGAAGGTGTCATGAGAAGGCTCGCCATCCTGGTCCTGGCCCTCGTCCTTGCCGCCGGCTGCGACGACCCGCCGGCCCGGGATGCCTTCCAGGGCTATGTCGATGCTGACTACCTGCGCATCGCCGCGCCGGAAGGCGGCTGGGTCATCGCCGTGGATGTCGCCAGGGGCGCACAGGTCGCGGCCGGCGCGCCACTCTTCACCCTTGAGGACGATCTCCAGCGCGCTGCCGTCGCCCAGGCGCGCGCGACACTTGCGCAGGCCGAGAGCGACCTCGCAGACCTGCTCAAGGGCGCCAGGCCGGAGGAGATCGCCTCGATCGAGGCGCGGCTCATCGAGGCCGAGGCGACGCTTGACCTCGCGCGCATCCAGCTCCGTCGGCAGGAGCAACTCATCCGCAGCCGTGTCGCCTCGGAACAGGCGTTCGACCAGGCGCGCGCGGCTGCGCGCCAAGCCGAGGCGCAGCACGACCGCATCCGCGCCGACCTGGCCACCGCCCGCCTGCCCGCACGCGAGGACCGCGTCACCGCCGCCCAGGCCGCCGTCGAGGCCGCCCGCGCCGCGCTGGTGCAGGCCGAATGGCATCTCTCCCAGCGCCGCGTCGCAAGCCCGGCTGCGGGCATCATCGACGACGTGCTGCGCCGGCCCGGCGAATGGGTGCCGGCCAGCGGCACGGTCATCAGCCTGCTGCCCCCGGCCCGGATCAAGGTCGTCTTCTTCGTACCCGAGGCGCGCCGCGCCGAGTTCCGCCCGGACGACACGGTGGCGCTCTCCTGCACCGGCTGCCCGCAGGGCCTGACCGCGCGCATCAGTCGCGTGGCGCAGGAGGCCGAATACACGCCGCCGGTCATCTACAGCCGGGAGACCAGCGCGAAGCTGGTCTGGCGCATGGAGGCCGTCGTCGCCGAGGTGCCCGGCGCCCCCACCCCGGGCCAACCCGTCACCGTGAGGGCACGGCCATGACGGCGCCCGCCATCTCGGTGCGCGGCCTGACGAAGCGCTTCGGCGACCGGGTCGTGGTGGATGACTTCGACCTCGACGTCGCGCGCGGGCAGATCCACGGCTTCCTTGGCCCCAATGGCAGCGGCAAGACGACGACCATCCGTATGCTCTGCGGCCTGCTGGTGCCCGATGGCGGGACCGGCACCTGCCTCGGCCGCGACATCCTGACCGATTCCTGGGAGATCAAGCGCCGCGTCGGCTACATGACGCAGCGCTTCAGCCTCTACGAAGACCTGACGATCCGCGAGAATCTCGACTTCGTCGCGCGCCTCTACGGCCTGGCGCGGCGGCGCGCGGCGGTGGACGCGGCGTTGGAGCGCCTCGGCCTCGCCTCACGCAGCGGGCAGCTCGCGGGCACGCTCTCGGGCGGGTGGAAGCAGCGCCTCGCACTCGCCGCCTGCGTGCTGCACGAACCCAAGCTGCTGCTGCTCGACGAACCGACCGCCGGCGTCGATCCCAAGGCCCGCCGCGAATTCTGGGACGAGATCCACGCCCTCGCGGAAGGCGGCATGACCGTACTGGTCAGCACCCACTACATGGATGAGGCGGAACGCTGCCATCGCATCGCCTACCTCGCCTACGGCAAGCTGCTCGCGGTCGGCTCGGTCGAGGAAGTGGTACGGCATTCGGGCCTCACGACCTGGCATGTCAGCGGTCCCGAACGACGGATCGGCGCGCTGGCGCGGGACCTCGCCGGGCAGCGCGGGGTCGAGATGGTCGCGCCCTTCGGCGCCACCCTGCATGTCAGCGGCGCGGACGCCGCGGCGCTGGCTACCGCGATCGGGCCCTTTCGCGCCGAGCCTGACCTCAGCTGGACCCGCTCGGAACCTTCCCTCGAGGATGCCTTCATCCACCTGATGACGATGGCACCGGACACCGCCGGGGCACCCCGGCGATGAGGAACGGCCCACACTTTGCCTGGCACCGCCTGGTCGCGATGGTGGTGAAGGAATTCATCCAGATGCGGCGCGACCGCATGACCTTCGCGATGATGGTCGGCATCCCGCTGCTGCAGCTTCTGCTGTTCGGCTACGCCATCAACTCCGACCCACGCAACCTGCCGACCGCCGTGCTCAGCCTCGACAATTCCACCTTCAGCCGGGCCATCGTCTCGGGGCTTCAGACGAGCACCTATTTCCGCGTGACGACCGTCGCGGAGGATGCGGCGGAACTGGACCGCATGCTGGCGCGCGGCGCGGTGCAGTTCGCGGTCGAGATCCCGGCCGACTTCGGGCGCAACCTGATGCGCGGCGATCGCCCTGCCCTGCTGCTCATGGCTGATGCGACGGACCCGGCGGCGACCGGCAACGGCCTCGGGGCACTCGACCGCATCGTCGATGCCGCCCTGGCGCCGCTGCTTGAAGGTCCGCTCGAATCCCTGCGCCAGGGCGCCGCGCCGGTCGATCTGCGCGTGCAGCGTCGCTACAACCCGGAAGGGCTCAGCCAGTACAACATCGTGCCCGGCCTGATGGGCACCATCCTGACCATGACCATGATCATCATGACCGCGCTCGCCGTGACGCGGGAACGCGAGCGCGGGACGATGGAGAACCTGCTCGCCATGCCCGTGCGCCCGACCGAGGTGATGATCGGCAAGCTCGCGCCCTTCATCGTGATCGGGGCGGTGCAGGTGCTGGTCATCCTGGGCGCGGCGACGACCCTGTTCAGCGTGCCCATGGTGGGCCAGCCCGGCGTGCTGGTCGCAGGGCTGCTCATCTTCATCGTCGCGAACCTGGCGGTGGGCTTCCTGTTCTCGACCGTGGCGCGGAACCAGCTGCAGGCGATGCAGATGAGCTTCTTCTTCTTCCTGCCCTCCATCCTGATGTCCGGCTTCATGTTCCCCTTCCGCGGGATGCCGGCCTGGGCGCAGGTGATCGGGGAAGCCGTGCCGCTGACCCATTTCCTGCGCGTGGTGCGCGGCGTGATGCTGAAGGGCAATGCGCTTGCCGACACCTGGGCAGATATCTGGCCGATGCTGGCCTTCCTGGGCATCGTCTCGGTCCTGGCGCTGGCCCGCTACCGGCAGACTCTGGACTGATGCGGTCGCCGCCATCCATCGCGCGGCGCGCAACCCCTTCGACGTCGCTTCCGTAGAGGCTACGGCGGCGACACGGGCGCCAAGCCGGATTGCCATCGCGGGCCGGGCTTCAGACCCACCCCCGCGACGTCATGCCGTCAGACGTGGAAGCTCTCGCCGCAGCCGCAGCGGCCCTTTTCGTTCGGATTGGTGAAGGTGAAGCCCGAGGTCATCGCCTTCACCTCGTAATCCATCACCGTGCCGATGAGGAACAATGTCGCCTTGCGGTCGATCAGCACCGTCACCCCCTTGTCGGTGATGACTTCGTCGGACGGCGCGGCCTCATCGGTCCAGGACAGGTCGTAGGAGAGGCCGGAACAACCCTTCGTCTTGACGGCGATGCGCAGCAGCTTGCCGTGCTCACCCTTCGCATAGAGCGCGCGAAGCCGCTCCGCGGCGCCATCGGTCAGCGTCATCAGCGGCGGCAGGGCGCGCCTGGCGCGCGGGGCGTCGATGGTGGTACTCATCCTTGGCCTCAAAACATGTTGAGTGCGAGGCGGGCGTCTTCGCTCATGCGCGACTGATCCCAGGGCGGATCCCACACGACCTCGACCTGCACATCGGTCACGCCCTCGACGGCGCGGACGGCTTCCTCGACCTGGCTCGGCAGTTCCTGCGCGGAAGGACAGGCCGGTGTGGTCAGCGTCATCTCGACCTTCACGCGGCCGTCGTCCTCGATCTCGATCGCGTAGACCAGGCCAAGCTGGTAGATGTCGACCGGGATCTCCGGGTCATAGACGGTGGAGATGGCGCCGATCACGGCGTCCTCGCTGACCTTGGGCGCAGGCGGCCTCACCTCCCCGTCCGGCGTCCAGGCGGCGCGGGTCTCGGGGGGATTGATGGTGGCGTCCTCACTCACTGCTCGCCTCCTTGGTCCCGTCGAGCGCGGCGTTCAGCGTGTGCCAGGCCAGCGTCGCGCATTTCACACGGGACGGAAACTCGTGCACGCCCGACAGCGGTGCCAGGCGCTCCATCTCATCCACGAACTCGGCGCCGCAATCGGGGCAGGCGCCGGTCATCGCCAACTCGCGGAACTTGGCACCGAGATCCTTGGCCTGCGCGGCCGTCTTGCCCTTCACCGTCTCCGTCATCAGGGACGCAGAGGCGGTGGAGATGGCGCAGCCGCGGCCCTGGAAGGCGGCATCCGCGATGGTGCCGTCCGGCGCGCGCTTGATGAACAGTTCGATCCGGTCGCCGCACATCGGGTTGTCGCCGCGCGCGGTCGCCGTCGAATCCTCCAGCCGGCGGAAGTTCCGCGGCTTGCGACCGTGATCGAGGATCACCTCCTGGTACAGGTCGCGCAGATCGTCGAACAGGCCGCTCATTTGAAGAACTCCCGCGCCTCGGTCAGCGCCTGGGCGAGGAGGTCGATCTCGTCCTTCGTCGTGTAGAGCCCGAAGGAAGCGCGCGTCGTGCCGTTCTCCAATCCGAAGCGGGCATGCAGCGGTTCGGCGCAGTGGCGGCCAGCGCGCACGGCAATGCCGGCGCGGTCGAGCAGCGTCGCGAGGTCGTGCGGATGCGCCGCATCCAGCGTGAAGGCGAAGACGCCCCCGCGATCCTGCGCATGGCCCAGCAGCGTCACGCCGGGCACGCCTGCGAGGCGGGTCGTCGCGTGATCGACCAGCGTGCGTTCATGCGCCTCGATCGCCGGCATGCCGATGGCGGTGACGTAGTCAATGGCGGCATGCAGGCCGACCGCCTCGATGATCGCGGGCGTGCCGGCCTCGAACTTCGCGGGCACCGGCGCCCATTCCGACTTCTCGAAGGTGACGGAGGAGATCATGTCGCCGCCGCCGAGCATCGGCGGCATGCGGTCGAGATGCTCCAGCTTCGCCCACAGCACGCCGATGCCGGTCGGTCCATACAGCTTGTGGCCGGTGAAGCAGTAGAAGTCGCAACCGATCGCCTGGACATCGACGCGCCGATGCACCGCGGCCTGGGACCCGTCCAGCAGCACCTTCGCACCATGGGCATGCGCCATGGCGACGATGCGTTCGACCGGCGTGACCGTGCCGAGCACATTCGACATATGCGCAATCGCGACGAGGCCGACCTTGCCATCGGCGAGCTTCGCCTCGAGGTCGTCCATGTCAAGCTCGCCGCCATCGGTCACGCGGCAGACGCGCAGCTCGTTGCCCTTGTCGTCGCGCAGCATCTGCCACGGGACAATGTTGGCGTGGTGCTCCAGCTCCGAGATCAGCACCGCCTGGCCCGGCTTCATCACGCCACGGCCCCAGGCATGGGCGACGAGGTTCATCGCCTCGGTGCTGTTGCGGGTGAAGACGATCTCGCGCGTATCGGCGGCATTGAGGAAGCGCGCGGTCGCCTCGCGCGCCGCCTCGTAGGAATTGGTCGCCAGCTCGGACAGCCGATAAGCGCCACGATGGACATTGGCGTAGGCCGTTTCCATGCAGCGGACCATGGCGTCGATCACGGCGCGCGGCTTCTGGGCCGAAGCACCGGAATCGAGGAAGACCAGCGGCCGCCCGCGCGCCTGCGGCTGCGACAGGATAGGGAAATCCTGCCGGATGCGCGCGACGTCGAAAGTCGGGGGCGCCAGCGTATCCATCACGCAGCCGCCCCCTGGCGTTCCCACCAGGCATCGAGCGCGCGGGTCAGCGCCCCGCGCAGCGTCTCGTCGGACACTGTCTCCACCACCTCATGCAGGAAGGCTTCGACCAGCATGGCCTTCGCCTCGCTTTCCGGGATGCCACGGGTGCGCAGATAGAACAGGCTGTCAGCGTCGAGCGCGCCGACCGTCGCACCATGGCTGCACTTCACGTCGTCGGCGTAGATCTCAAGCTGCGGCTTGCTGTCGATCTCGGCTTCCTCCGACAGCAGCAGCGCCTGGTTCATCTGGTAGCCGTCGGTCTTCTGTGCTTCCCGCCGCACCAGGATCTTGCCCTGGAAGACACCACGGGCGCGGCCGGTCAGCACCGTCTTGTAGGTCTGGCGGCTGGCGCAATCGGGTGCTGCGTGATCAAGCGCCGTGGTGGTGTCCACATGCTGCCCGTCGGAGGCCATCTGCGCCCCGTTCATGTGGCAGGCGGCCTTCGGGCCGGTCAGCGCCGCATGGATCTCGTTGCGCGTCAGGCGCGGGCCGGCGGCGACGGTGAAGTTGTCGTAGGTGCCAGCCGCCGCGATGGTCGCGTAGATGGTGGACAGGTGGAAGACGGTCGCTTCCTCCTGCAGCAGGCGGCCATGGGTCAGCGTCGCACCCTCGGCGACCTCGATCTCGAAGACCGGGTTGTGCAGGCACTGGCCGCGGCCGGTCGCCGTTTCGATCAGCGTCAGCCGCGCGCCAGCGCCGAGGCGGAACAGGTGCCGCGGATGGAAGGCGAAAGGCCGGCCGGGATCGACCGCGATCGAGACCAGTTCCAGCAGCCCGCCATCGACGCCGTCCGGCACGTCGAGGAACAGCCCGTCCTCGAACAGCATGGTGTTCAGCGCGGCGAGCGGCTCGTTCTCCGGCTTGGCGAGGGAGCCGAGATAGGGTTCCGCCTCCGCCAGGTCACGCGCCAAGCCGCCGGCACGGAAGGGCAGGCCGCCCAGCGAGGACAGGTCGGCGCGGAACCGGCCATCGACGAAGACAGCGCGATGCGGCGCATTGGCCACCGGCAAAGCGAGTGCGCCTTCCACCATGGTCAGCGGCTCGGCGAAATGCGCCTGCGCGATGGGGGCGAGGTCGGTGTACTTCCACTGCTCGACACGGCGCGTAGGGAAGCCGCGCGCGGCGAAATGCACCGCGGCATCGGCGCGCAACGTGTTCAGCCACGGCTTGCGGGCACCGGGCAGGTGGTCCTTCAGCCCTTCGTAGCGGGCGAGGAAACCGGCCGCACCCGCGGGCACGGCGGCGGTCATGCCGCGGCCTGGACGGCGCCGTAGCCCTGCGCCTCCAGCTCCTGCGCCAGCTCCGGGCCGCCCGACTTCACGATGCGGCCACCCATCAGCACATGGACGCGGTCCGGCACGATGTAGTCGAGCAGACGCTGGTAATGCGTGATGACGAGCGCGGAGAAGCCTGGCCCGCGCATCGCGTTCACGCCATCGGCGACGATCTTCAGCGCATCGATGTCGAGGCCGGAATCTGTCTCGTCCAGGATCGCCATGGATGGCTGCAACAGCGCCATCTGCAAGATCTCGTTGCGCTTCTTCTCGCCGCCGGAGAAGCCGACATTGACGCCGCGCTTCAGCATGTCCTCGGGCATCGACAGCGCCTTCATCCGCTCGCGCGCCAGCTTGAGGAACTGCATGGCATCGAGCTCGCTCTCCCCCTTCGCGCGGCGCAGCGCATTCAGCGCGGTACGCAGGAAGGTGGCATTGCCCACGCCGGGCAGTTCCACCGGGTACTGGAAGGCGAGGAACAGGCCGGACGCCGCGCGTTCCTCGGGTTCCATCGCCAGGATATCGATGCCGTTCAGCGTTGCGGTCCCGCCCGTCACCTCATAGCCCTCGCGCCCGGACAGCACATAGGACAGCGTGGACTTGCCCGATCCGTTCGGGCCCATGATGGCGTGCACCTGGCCGGTCGGCACTTCGAGGTCGATCCCCTTCAGGATCTCCTTGCCGTCGATTTCGGCCGTCAGTCCTTCGATACGCAACATATCAACCAACGCTCCCTTCGAGCGAAATCTGCAACAGCTTCTGCGCTTCCACCGCGAATTCCATCGGCAGTTCCTTGAGCACCTCGCGGCAGAAGCCGTTCACGATCAGGCCCACCGCTTCTTCCTGCGTCAGCCCGCGCTGGCGGCAGTAGAACAGCTGGTCCTCGGCGATGCGGCTGGTGGTCGCCTCATGCTCCACCTTGGCGGAGACGCAGCGGTTCTCGATGTAGGGGACCGTATGCGCACCACACAGATCGCCGATCAGCAGGCTGTCGCATTGCGTGAAGTTGCGCGCGCCGGCGGCCTTGGCGCCGATGCGCACCAGGCCGCGATAGGTGTTCTGCCCATGCCCGGCGCTGATGCCCTTCGACACGATGGTCGACTTGGTGCGCGGGCCGATGTGGAACATCTTCGTGCCGGTATCGGCCTGCTGGTAGTTGTTGGTGATGGCGACCGAATAGAACTCGCCCACGCTGTCCTCGCCCTGGAGGATGCAGGAGGGGTACTTCCAGGTGATCGCCGACCCCGTCTCCACCTGCGTCCAGGAGATCTTGGACCGCGCACCACGGCAGGCGCCGCGCTTGGTGACGAAGTTGTAGATGCCGCCCTTGCCCTCGGCGTCGCCGGGGTACCAGTTCTGCACGGTGGAATACTTGATCGTCGCGTCTTCCATCGCGACCAGTTCGACCACCGCGGCATGGAGCTGGTTTTCGTCCCGCATCGGGGCCGTGCAGCCCTCCAGATACGAGACGTAGGACCCCGCATCAGCGATGATCAGCGTGCGCTCGAACTGTCCGGTGGATTTCGCATTGATGCGGAAATAGGTGGACAGCTCCATCGGGCAGCGCACGCCCTTCGGGATGTAGACGAAGGACCCGTCGGTGAAGACGGCGCTGTTCAGCGCGGCGAAGAAATTGTCGCCCTGCGGCACCACCGTGCCGAGGTACTTCCGCACAAGCTCAGGGTGCTCCTGCACCGCCTCGCTGATCGAGCAGAAGATGATGCCTTCCTTGCCGAGACGCTCCTTGTAGGAGGTCGCGACGGACACGCTGTCGAACACCGCATCGACGGCGATCGGCATGCGCCCTTCGGCCGGGACGGTGCCCGCACCCTCGACGCCAGCCAGGACCTCCTGCTCGCGCAGCGGGATGCCGAGCTTGGCATAGGTCTTCAGTAGCTCGGGATCGACCTCGTCCAGCGACTTCGGCGCGACCTTGGTCTTCGGCGCGGCGTAGTAATGCGCGTCCTGATAGTCGATCGGCGGGTACTTCACCGCCGCCCAGCGCGGTTCCTCCATGGCCTTCCAGGCCGCGAAGGCGCGCAGGCGCCATTCCAGCAGCCATTCCGGCTCATTCTTCTTCGCGCTGATGAAGCGGACGATATCCTCGTTCAGCCCCTTGGGGGCGAACTCCATCTCGATATCCGTCTCGAAGCCCCACTTGTAGGTGGACTCGGTGACGGACTGGACGGTCTCGATCGTCTCGGTGACGGCAGGCATTCTCTTCTCCGCCCTACTCGGCAGCCACAACTTCGGGGTGCGGCACGATGGCCGGCACGCCCGCAAGGTCGGCAATGGAAATGCCGGACAGCGCCCGGCGGATGGCATCGTTCACGGGATCCCAGCGCCCGCGCACCGGGCAGCGGCCTTCCGTCTCGCAACAGCCGGCGGCGTTGTCCACACAGGCCGTCAGCGCGATGGGGCCGTCTATCGCCGCGATCACCTCGGTCAATGGCATCTCGGCCAGGGGGCGGGTCAGGCGATAGCCCCCCGCCGCACCGCGGCGCCCCTCGACCAGCCCGGCATGGGCCAGCGTCTTCAGCACCTTGGACACGGTGGGCTCGCCAAGACCCGTGGCGGCGGCAAGGCCGGGCGCGGTCAGCACGCCGCCATCCTCGGCATCCTCCAGCCGGGTCAGCACCACCACGGCGTAGTCGGTCAACTTGGACAGCCGCAACACGGCCGTTGCCCTCCGGCAATCAGTACCCGATTGGTACGGTTTGCAGATGCGCCCGCCACCTGCCGAAGTCAAGGCGCCTGGACGTGGCTGAGAACGGCTCGCATCCTGGGCCGAATCCACAGGGAACCGACCGCATGCCGACGTTTCGTACCGATGATGGCGTGGACCTCCATTACGAGGAGGCTGGGTCCGGCATCCCGATGGTTTTCGTGCATGAATTCGCCGGCGACAGCCGGTCCTGGGAGCCGCAGTTGCGTTTCTTCGCCCGCCGTTACCGCTGCGTCGCCTTCAATGCACGGGGCTATCCGCCGTCGGCCGTGCCGTCCGACCCCAAGGCCTATTCCCAGGACCGGGCCACGGATGACATCGCGGCGGTGATCAAGGCCCTGGATCTGGCGCCGGCCCATGTGGTCGGGCTGTCGATGGGCGCCTTCGCGACGCTGCATCTCGGGCTGCGGCATCCGAGCCTGGCGCGCAGCCTGGTCGCCGCGGGCGTCGGCTATGGCGCCGCCCCCGGCAAGCGCGACCAGTTCCGCGCCGAGACCGACGCCGCCATCGCACGCATCCGCGCCGAAACCATGGCGGAATTCGGCAAATCCTACAGCCGCGGCCCGACCCGGCTGGTGTTCGAGGAGACCGACCCGCGCGGTTATGCCGAATTCCGCACCCAGCTTTGCGAGCATTCGACGGAAGGCTCGGCGCTGACCATGCAGGGCGTGCAGCGCGAGCGCCCCTCCCTGTTCGACCTGGCGGAGGGCTTCAAGGCCTACACCACGCCGACGCTGGTGATCGCCGGCGATGAGGACGACCCGACGCTGGAACCGGCGCTGTTTCTGAAGCGCACCATCCCGACCAGCGCGCTGCTGGTGATGCCCAAGGCGGGGCACACCATGAACCTCGAACATCCCGATGCCTTCAATCGGGCGGTGCTGGACTTCGTGACGCAGGTCGAAGCCGGAGCCTGGCGCAACCGCATCCCGGAAAGCCAGAGCGGGTCGATCATCGCCGCGAAGCCGTAGCGCCGGTCAGAGCACGCGCTTCATGCCCTCATGGCTCGCGACGAAGCCAAGGGATTCATAGAAGCGCCGCGCATCGGCCCGGGACTTGTCGGTGGTCAACTGCACCAGCCGGCAGCCCCGCGCCCGGCATTGCTCGATCGACCAGTCCATCATCCGCCGGCCGAGGCCGCTGCCGCGCTGGTCGGCGCCGATGCGCACGCTCTCGATCTGGCCGCGCCAGGCGCCGCGATGGGAGATGCCCGGGATGAAGCTGATCTGCAGACAGCCGACGATGCGCCCGTCCAGATCGGCCACCGCGAGCAACTGATTGGCGTCCGCCGCGATGGCGGCAAAGGCCGCATCATAGGCGGGATCGCCTGGGCGTTCCCGCGCCGCGCCCAGCACATCGTCGGCAAGCAGCGCGACGATGGCCGGCAGGTCGCCCGCCATGGCGCTGCGGAAGACGGTCTCGCTCATGCGTAAAGGTCCCCACGGGTCGGCGGCATGAAGGAGGTGCCGCGCGCGCGCTTCGTCGCGACGGTCTGGAAGATGCCGATGGTCCCGCGCTCGAAGCCCAGGCAGACGCCGGCGAGATAGAGCAGCCACAGCCGCGTCTTGGCCGCGCCGACCTCCGCTTCCGCAGCGGCGCGGTTCGCGAAAAGGCGTTCGGTCCACAGCCGGCAGGTGCGGCCGTAATGCTCGCGCCAGCCTTCGACGTCATGCACCTCGAAGCCACCGGCTTCCAGCGCATCGACCGTGCCGCCGATATGGTCCAACTCACTGCCCGGGAAAACGTAGTTGATGATGGCGCTGTATTCCGGGCGCTTCTTGCGGAAGTCGCGTTCGGTCTTCTTCATCGGGCGCGTGATGGCGTGGTGCAGGTAGATGCCGCGCGGGCGCAGCAATCCGCGGATCTGCTGGAAATAGCCGCCGCGGTTCTCCAGCCCGACATGCTCGAACATGCCGATCGAGGCGATCTTGTCGAACTCGACGCCCTCCAGGCTGCGGAAGTCGCGCAATTCGACGGTAACGCGATCCTCGAGGCCGAGGCGCTTCACCTTCTCCACCGCGAAATCATGTTGTGCCTGGGACAACGTCACACCGTGGGCACGCACCCCGTGATGCTGCGCCGCATGGCAGACAAGGCCACCCCAGCCGCAGCCGATGTCGAGCATGTGCTCCCCGGGCTTCAGGCGCAGCTTGCGGCAGATCATCTCCAGCTTGGCCTTCTGGGCCGTGGCGATGTCGGCCTCCCAATCCGGGAAATAGGCGCAGGAATAGACCATCTCGGGGTCGAGGAAGAGCGCGTAGAAGTCGTTGGACAGGTCGTAGTGGAACTGCACGAGCGCCTTGTCGTCGCGCCCCTGCCCATGCTTCGCGGCCTGGCTGCCGCCATAGGCATGCCCGTCGCCGCCGCTGCCGGGCCCAAACAGGAAGGGCAGCAGCGCGCGCGCGGCGAGCATCTTGTCGAGCCGCTTCGCGATGCCGCGCGTGGACCCGCCGCCGAGCCGCGCCGACAGGTCGAGCAGCGTGCCGCCTTCAAGGTCCACCGCTCCCTCGGCGATCAGTTCCACCACCGTGGTCAGGCGCGGGCGGCGCACCAGACGCGTCAGCGCGGCCGGGGTCGCGATGACGAGGAGCAATGTCCCATCCGCCCCCGGACCCAGCGGCAGCACCGTCCCATCCCAAAGCCGGATCGAGACATCGAGCGGCGCGATCGTCGCGATATGTTCGGCAAGGCGGCGCAGCGCCGCGACCCGGCGATCATCCCTGCCCATGCACCTTGCTCCTGCCTGTCATGCTTGCGCCCGCTCTAAGGCCCGCCGCCCCGGGCGGCAACCCGGCGCATGGGCCCCGCGGGGCGGCTTCACGGCCCGCGGGGCCGGGTCTAGAAGGTTAGGTGGCTAAGGACCTAGGAGGGAACGCCGTATGCCGAACATGCTCGAGGGCAAGGTTGCGATCGTCACGGGGGCCGGCAACGGCATCGGGCGCGAAATCGCCATCATGATGGCCAAGCAGGGCGCGAAGGTCATCATCAACGACGTCGGCGCCTCCGTCTCCGGCGAGGGCCAGGACGCCACCCCGGCGCAGCAGACCAAGGCGATCATCGCCCAGAACGGCGGCACCTCCGAGATCTCGGCCGAAAGCGTGGCCACCTGGGCCTCGGCGCAGAAGATCGTGCAGGCGGCGATGGACCATTTCGGCCGCATCGACATCGTCGTGAACAACGCCGGCATCCTGCGTGACCAGATCTTCCACCGCATGACGCCCGAGGAATGGGACGCGGTGATCGCGGTCCATCTCAATGGCTCCTTCTACGTCTCCCGCGCCGCGGCCACGCATTTCCGCCAGCAGCAATCCGGCGCCTATGTGCACATGTCCTCGACCTCGGGCCTGATCGGCAACTTCGGCCAGGCGAACTACTCCGCGGCGAAGCTCGGCATCGTCGGGCTGTCGAAGTCGATCGCGCTCGACATGGCGCGTTTCGGCGTGCGGTCGAATTGCATCGCGCCCTTCGCCTGGTCGCGCATGACCGGCACCATCCCGGCCGAGACGCCGGAGCAGAAGCGCCGCGTCGAGCGCATCATGCAGATGACGCCGGACAAGAACGCACCGCTGGCGGTGTTCCTGGCGTCCGACGCGGCGAAGGACGTGACCGGGCAGATCTTCTCCCCGCGCATGAACGAGCTGTTCGTCTATAGCCAGATCCGCCCGATCAAGTCGGTGCACCGCGAGAACGGCTGGACGCCGGAAGCGATCGCCGAATACGCGCTGCCCTCGCTGGCACAGGGCTTCTCGAAGCTCGAGCGCTCGGGCGACGTGTTCTCCTGGGATCCGATCTGAGGATCCCGATGCGGCGGGTGCTGGCCCTGGCGCTTTGCGCCATCGCCTGGCCCGCCGCGTCGCAGGACGTCCCGGCGCCCTTCGTGACCGTCACGCCGCCGGCGGCCAGCGTGCTGCCGGTGGTGCTGGACGCCGTGCAGCGCATGCCGCCGACCGCCGCGCTCGAAGCGCCGCTGCGCGCCGCGCCCTGCGTCTTCGCGCCCATCGCCCGGCATCTCGAACGCCTGCCGGCCAACATGCCCTGGGCACGACCGGAAGCCGTGGTGCTGTTCGGCGACCTGCCGGGCCTGCCGACTGGCAGCCGCGCGGCGGTGCTGCGCCCGACACGCGAATTGCTCGCCCGCAGCGCAACGCGACAACGCATCGCGGCGGGCGGCATCTCGCTGCACGATCACGACCTCGCCCTTCTGCCGGCCGATGCGCCAATGCCCGCCTTCCTCGCCATCCATGTCGCCCCGCCCGTAGCGCCGCCCGAGGACTGCGTCGCGCAGGGCCCGAGCTGAACCGGACCGCCATATGACCGCCCTCGCCCCTGCCCTGCTCAATCCCCGCCGCATCGCGCTGGTCGGCGCCTCGACGGATCCGGCGCGGCTTACGGCGCGCGCCCAGGTCTATCTGCGCAAGCACGGCTTCGACGGCGATCTCTACCCGGTGAATCCTCGCGCCGAGACTGTGCTCGGCGAGAAATCCTACGCGTCGATCGCAGACATCCCCGGCCCGGTCGATCTCGCCTATCTGCTGCTCGCCACGGAACATGTCGAAGGCGTCATCGCCGATGTCGCGGCCAAGGGCATTCCGGTCGCCGCCATCCTCGCCGATGGCTTCGCCGAGGCCGGCCCTGAGGGCCAGGCGCGGCAGGCGCGGCTGCTGGCCACCGCCAAGGCCGCGGGTGTACGCATCCTCGGGCCGAATTCGATGGGGTTGATCAACCTCAATTCGCGCACTGCCTGTTCGGTTAATGCGGCGCTGGAAGCCGAGAGCCTGCCGGCCGGGCGGCTCGCCCTGGTGTCGCAGTCGGGCTCGATGCTCGGCGCGATCATGGCGCGCGGGGCGGCGCGCGGGCTCGGTTTCTCTCACCTGATCAGCACCGGCAACGAGGCCGATCTGACCGCATCCGAAATCGCCGGGATGCTGGTGGACGATCCGCAAGTCGATGCGATCCTGCTGTTCCTCGAAGCGATCCGCCGCGCCGACCTGCTCGCCGAAGCCGCGCGGCGCGCGCATGCGGCCGGCAAGCCGATCATCGCCTACAAGCTCGGCCGCTCCTCTTTCGGGGCGGAGCTCGCCAACAGCCATACCGGTGCGCTGGCCGGGTCGGACGCCGCAGCCGACGCCTTCTTCCGCGCCAATGGCATCCCGCGCGTCACGATGATCGAAGCACTGCTCGAAGCCCCTGCCCTGTTCATCGGCCGCAGGCCGATTGCCGCGCCGAAGCGCGCCGTGTCCGTGATGACGACGACGGGCGGCGGCGGCGCGATGGCGGTGGATGCGCTCGGCGTAGCGGGCATCGAGACGCGCGCGCCGGACGAAACCGCCGTGGCGGGCCTCAAGGCCGCCGGGCTGCCGCATCATGGCCGGATGATCGACGTGACGCTGGCCGGCACGCGGGCGGACAAGGTGCAGGCGGCGCTCTCGGCACTCGCCGCCGATCCGGATACCGACCTCGCGCTGTCGGTGATCGGGTCGTCCGCGCAGTTCCGGCCGCACGATGCGGTCGCCGGCATCCTGGGCGCGGCGACGTCCGGGCTGGAGAAGCCCGTCGCGGCCTTCCTGGTGCCGCAGGCCGATGTGTCGCTGCGCATGCTGGGCGAAGCCGGCATCCCCGCCTTCCGCACCCCAGAATCCTGCGCCGACGTCATCCGCGCTTTCCTCGACTGGCAGGCACCGCGCGCCGTGCCGGCCGCCGCCGCCCTGGCCCATACCCTGCCGGCGCGGCCGGATGAGGCCGATGCGCGGGCGCTGTTCGCCGCGCTCGGTCTGCCCGGCGGCACTGCCACCATGGCGACGCCCGACGCGGTGCCGGAGGGGATGCGCTTTCCGGTTGCGCTCAAGATCCTGTCGCCCGACCTCGCTCACAAGACGGAAGTCGGCGGCGTCGCGCTGAATATTCCCGATGCCGCAGCACTCAAGGCCGCAGCGGCGGACATGCTCGCGCGGGTGAAGGCGAAGGCACCGCAGGCCACCATCACGGGTTTCCTCGTGCAGCCCATGGCGAAGGGGCTCGCCGAGGCGATCCTCGGCTTCCGACGCGACCCGGAGACGGGCCCCATGGTGCTGGTCGGCGCCGGCGGCGTGATGGCCGAGCTGCACCGCGACACCGCCCTGCGCTGCGCCCCGGTCACCGAGGCCGAGGCACGCGCCATGATCGGGGAGGTGAAGGGGCTGAAGCCGCTCGCCGGCTGGCGCGGGCTGCCGAAAGGCGACCTCGAAGCGCTGGCGCGGGCGATCGTGGCGGTCTCCCGCCTCGCTGCGCTACCCGAAGTGTCGGAGGCGGAGATCAACCCGCTGATCATCCATGCCGAGGGCCAGGGCGTTACCGTCGCCGATGCCTGGGTGGTCCGTGCCTGACCTTCCCGGCCGGCCGGTTGGATGCCACGCTGTCGCCATGACCCCCGCCGACCTGATCCGTGCCCGCTACGGCGCCCTGCCCTTCGAACCGCCGGCGGAGATCCCGCCGGCGCTCGCCGCGCTGCTCGACCGCCGCGTGACGCGGCGCTACCGGGCGGAGGATGTCGCCGATCCGCTGCTGGAAACCGTCCTCGCCGCGGCGCAATCGGCGCCGTCCAAATCGGACCTGCAGCAGTTCTCCATTATCGTCACGCGTGACAAGGCGAAGATCGCGAAGGTGGCCGATTGGATCGGCACCATGCCGTGGATCAAGGACGCGCCGGTGCTGCTGCTGTTCTGCGGTGACATGCGGCGTGGGCAGCAGGCCTGCGCACGCCACGGCCGCGCGCATGCCAACAACAACATGGACACCTTCCTCAACACCGCGGTCGATGCGGCGCTGGCGATGGGCATGGCGATATCCGCCGCCGATGCCGCGGGCCTGGGCACCTGCCCGATCTCCTACGTCCGCAGCCATATCGAGAAGGTCGGCCCGCTGTTTCGCCTGCCGGAGGGCGTCTATCCGGTCGCCGGGTTGACACTCGGCTGGCCTGAGGCGCGCAACGAGCCGACACCACGGTTGCCGCCCTCCGTCGTGATCCATCGCGAGGCCTATGACGACAGCGGATTGCCCGCCGCGCTCGATGGCTATGACGCGCTGCGGCCCAGGCAGAAGCCGCGCTATCCCGAGGTGCACGGGCCGGCGCCCGAGGGCTGCACCTGGTCGGAGAATTCGGCCCGTCAGTTGTCGGTGCCCGAGCGCTTCGGCTTCCGCACCTGGCTGCGCCTGAGGGGCTTCGCGCTTGACTGACGCGCGCCACCACCCCGCGGCCGACAATCCCGGCGGCGCGGACACGGAAGGCCATGCGCGCCGCACCGTCCGCCCGCGTGACGCGGCGAGCCTCATCGTCTGGCGCCTCGGCCCCGCAGGGCCGGAGGTGCTGATGGGTCAGCGCCACGCGAAGCACCGCTTCATGCCAGATGTGATGGTGTTCCCCGGCGGGCGCGTCGATGCGGATGACCACCGCCAGCCCGCCGCCACCGAGTTGCACTCCGCGGCCCGCCGCATGCTCGAACGCCGCGCCACATCCGGGCGCGCGCGCGCCATCGGCATCGCCGCTGTGCGCGAATTGTTCGAGGAGACCGGCCTGGTGCTGGGCGAACGGCAGGGCGACGGCGTCGCCGCCGACCTCGCCGCACTTCATTATGTCTGCCGCGCGGTCACGCCAGGCGGGCGGCCGATCCGCTTCAACGCCCGCTTTCTCGCTGCCCCGGCGGAAGCCGTGCATGGCGAGATCGCCGGGTCGGGAGAACTGGAACGCCTCGGCTGGTTCACGCCGGAACAGGCCCATCGCCACCGCGTGGCGGACATCACCGGCAAGGTGCTGGTGGAATTTCTCGACTGGTTGGAGATGACGCCGCGCGCGCGGACGTCACGACCGTTGGTTGTATTCCGTGGGATGGACAACCGGCATCACGAGAGGTGATCGGCGGTATCGCGGCGCTCGCGCCGCGGTTCGAGCAGCGCGAGGCCGCCCAGCATCAGCGCCGCCCCGCCCAGGGCCAGCACCGCTGCCGCCGCCAGCGGCACCCGCCCCGGCGCCGTCGCATCGCCGATCAGCAAAGCGACCAGCAAAAGGTTGCCGAGGAAGCCGGTGATGATCAGGGTGATGGGAATGACTGGCATGGGGGCTGCTCCTTGAGGGTGAGTTGAACACCCCCGGCGCGGCGCCACCGGGACGTTCGCAAGGCGGTTTTGTGGCGGCCCCTGCATGGACAGCAGGGCAGCCATCTGGAAATGTTGCGCAGCACAACAACGGAGGTTTCACGATGCGCAGGCTTCTTGCTGCCGCTCTTCTCTCGGCCATGGCCGCGGGTCCCGCCTTCGCGCAGGCCCAGCCGCCGCTGCGCTGCGGCGTCGATGGCACCTTCGCGCCGCATGCCTTCCCCAACCTCCAGGGGGGCGTGCAGGGCTTCCAGATCGACCTGTTCCGTGAGGTCGCGCGCCGCATGGGCCGTGAGATCGTGATCGACAGCGCCGCCTTCTCCGGCCTGATCCCGGCGCTCAATGCCGGGCGCTACGATTTCCTCTGCGCGCCGACCACGGTCACGCCGGAACGCGCCCAGGCGCTGCTGTTCACTGAAGGCTATCTGTGGACCGAGCTGCAGTTCGGCATCCGGCGCGGCACGCCGCCGATCCGCTCCGAGGAAGACCTGCGCGGCAAGACGATCAGCGTGAACAAGGGCACGCCCTATGAGCAGTGGGTCAACAACAACCGCGAGCGGCTGAACCTCACCCTGCTCGCCTTCGACAGCCAGGCGGATGCGGCGCAGGCGGTGATCCAGGGCCGCGCCTATGCGAACCTGTCAGGCAACACGGTGGTGCGATATTCGGCGTCGCGCACGCCACAATATGTCGCGGACTTCGTTCTGCCGGGCACGCGCTTCCACTGGGGCACGCCCTTCCGCCAGGATTCCGGCGCGTTGCGCAACCAGGTCGAGGACATCATCGTCTGCATGAAGCGCGACGGCACCGTCGCACGGCTGTCCGAGCGCTGGTTCGGCAGCGCCCCCGGCGCCGACCAGGCGGAACGCGTCGAGTTCCCCGGCTATGGCGTGCCCGGCCTGCCGGGGTACGACGCGACGCCGCAGAACCCGAATTGCGGCTAATGACCACCCCGATCGTCGAGGCGCGCGGCGTCCACAAGCATTTCGGGCATCTGCATGTCCTGAAGGGCGTGGACTTGCGCGTGGCCGAGAAGGAGCTGGTGTTCCTGATCGGCCCCTCGGGGTCGGGCAAGTCCACGCTGCTGCGCTGCCTGAACCGGCTGGAGGACCCGACCTCCGGCTCGGTGGTGGTGGACGGCATCGACATGCTCGATACGAAGACCGACATCAACAAGGCGCGTCAGCGCATCGGCATGGTGTTCCAGTCGTTCAACCTCTACCCGCATATGACGGCGCTCGGGAATGTCGCGCTCGCGCTGCGCAAGGTGCAGGGGATGAACAGGGCGGAAGCCGAGGCGAAGGCGGGCAAGGCGCTGGAGCGGGTGCACCTGGCCGACCGCGCCGACCATTATCCGCTGCAATTGTCAGGCGGGCAGCAGCAGCGCGTCGCCATCGCGCGCGCCATCGCCCTCGAACCCCGCGTGATGCTGTTCGACGAACCGACCAGCGCGCTCGATCCCGAACTTGTCGGCGGCGTGCTGGCGGTGATGCGCGAATTGCGCGAGGACGGCATGACCATGGTCGTGGTCAGCCATGAGATGGGCTTCGCCAAGGCCGCCGCCGACCGCGTGGTGTTCATGGCAGACGGCACGATCGTCGAGGAAGGCATCCCCGGCGAGATTTTCGCGAACCCGCAGCATGCCCGCACCCGGGCCTTCATCTCCCAGATCGAGCGGCATTGATGCCGCCTTCAGGTGTCGAGCCCCTCGCACTCACGCACGGGGCGGGTGAAGGCGAACAAGCCCTGCGGGCCGCGCAGGCAGCCATTGACCCAATTGCCCTCGACGACGCGCCCGCGGATGACGAGGCGCCCGCGCCCGTTCGGATGCGCCAGCGACCAGCCGCCCTCATAAACGATCCCGGCCGAGGGGAATTCGACCCGGCCCGAGACGAAATGGTCATCGCGGAAGGTGCCTTCCTGCACCACCCGCGTTTCCTTGCCGGCGGTGATGACGAGGCGGCCCGAACCCTCGTTCTTCCCCCGGCGCAGGCTGCCCTCGTAGATCATCGTGCGTTCGTTGCCGTCCTCCCGCCAGGTGACCACGGCCCGGCCTTGGCCTTCCGCCGGGCCGTCCGGGCAGGGGCCGGTCCAGGACGCCGTCAGGCCTTCCGCCCCGGCACGGATGCCGCTCGCCCACAGCCAGCAGCCATCGGCCCCGTCGCTGACGAAACCACCGCGCCCGCCCGGGACCATGCGCTCGGCTTCCGGCGGCGGGCCGGCGGCGACGCACAGCAGGGCCAGGGCGGCGAGGGTGGTGGTCTTCAGCGGAAGCATGCGGCGTTTCCCTCCATCGGGTCCTGGTCCGATCATAGCGCGGCGCGCCCCGAAGGGCGCGCATCATGACCGCCTGGGACCGCTTCACCGACAGCTTCTTCAATGCGCGCGTCATGGCGCAGTATCTGCCCAAGATCATCGAGGGCTTCTGGCTGACCGTGGTGCTGGCGCTCCTGATTATCGCAGCCGGGCTTGCCCTTGGCCTGCTGCTGGCGCTGCTGCGCGCTTTCGGCATCCGCCCGCTGAACTGGCTGATCATCTTCACCGTCGATCTGTTCCGCGCCCTGCCGCCGCTGGTCATCATCGTGTTGCTGTTCTTCGGCCTGCCCAATGCGGGGGTGGAACTTTCGGGCTTCGTGGCCGCCTGGCTGGCGCTGACCCTGGTGCTGATGGCCTTCGCCGAGGAGATCTTCTGGGCCGGCATCACATCCGTGCCGAAGGGGCAGTGGGAAGCGGCGCGTTCGACCGGGCTCGGCTTCGTGCAGACGCTGACCTATGTCGTGCTGCCACAGGCGCTGCGCATCACCATCCCGCCGCTGACCAACCGGACCATCGCCATCACCAAGGGCACCGCGCTTGCTTCCGTCGTCGCGGTGCCGGACATCCTGGGCGCGGCGAATGCGGGCGTGTCCTTCTCCTTCAACCCCTCCCCGCTCACCCTCGGGGCCATCGCCTATCTGGTGCTGTTCCTGCCCGTCGTCGTGCTCGGCCGCTGGATCGAGACACGCTTCGCGTGGAAGCGGTGACCGCGATGGACGTCTTTCTCGACACCTTCTTCAACTGGCAGATCATCACCGAAGCCTGGCCGATCCTGTGGCAGGGGCTGCAGGCGACGCTGCTGCTCTCGGCACTGGTCGTGCCGCTGGGGCTGCTGGGCGGCATCATCATCGCGGTGCTGTCCACCTTCCACGCGCCGTGGATCAAATGGCCGCTGCGCGTCTGGGTAGATACCTTCCGCGCGCTGCCGCCGCTGGTGCTGCTGATCTTCGTTTTCGCGGGCCTGCCCTTCATCGGCATCGATGTCGGCGCCTGGGGCGCCGTTGCGATCGGCTTCTTCCTCAACACGGGCGCTTATTACGGCGAGATCCTGCGCGCGGGCATCGAGAGCGTGCCGCGCGGGCAGTTGGAAGCCGCGCGGTCCACCGGGCTGACACGTGCGCAGACCATGGCCCATGTCGTGCTGCCGCAGGCGGTGCGAAACGTGCTGCCGGACCTCATCTCCAACACGCTGGAGGTGGTGAAGCTCACCTCCATCGCCTCGGTCGTCGCGCTGCCGGAATTGCTGTTCCAGGCGCGCCAGGCGCAATCCGTCACCTACAACGCGACGCCGATCATGGCCGCCGCGGTGGTGTATTTCATCCTCCTCTGGCCTGTGGTGCGGGTGCTGTCGCGGCTGGAGAACCGGCAGCTGGCGGGGCGGCGCTGACCTTCGGTCATCGCTGAGTCTTTGATTGAACCCTCAGACGGCGGGCACCGGCCATCCGGCCGGCTGGCCTTCGCGCCCTGCGCTGTCATGCGGGGCCAAAGGACGGTCTGGGCGTGGTCGCACCTGCGCTCGCGGATCGCGGCCTGCCGCGATCCAATCGGGTGCCAAGGTTCCAAACAAGCGCCGATCGGGCGAAGATGGCTCGGACCGCGCCAATCGAACGCGGGCGAAACAACGTCCAGGATCCTGCCGCCATGACCTTCCGCATCCGGCGCCGGCCGCTTCTCGGCGCGCTCGTCGCGCTTCCCGCCCCCGCCTTCGCGCAGGGCACGCCCCGCCCCGTCACCATCGTCGTCCCCTTCGCCCCGGGCGGCAGCACCGACATCGTCAGCCGGCTGATGGCCGAACGCATGACGGCGACGCTCGGCCAAACCGTGCAGGTCGAGAACCGGCCCGGCGCGAACACCATCATCGGCGCGGAATACGTCGCGCGCGCACGACCCGACGGCCACACGCTGCTGATGGCCGCGGGCACCACGCTGACCATCAATCCGGTGATCATCCCGAACCTGCCCTACAAGGTCGAGGATTTCGCCCCGGTCATGCTGGCCACAACCTTCCCCTTCGGCATCATCACCAGGCTGAATGGCGGGCCGGTCGATGTGCCGGCCTGGGTGGCGGCCGCCAAGGCGCGCCCCGGGCAGATGACCTACGGCACCAACGGGCCGACCACGCTGACCAACGTCGCGATGCTGATGGTGATGGAACGGCTCGGCATCACCATGCAGGACGTGACCTATCGCGGGGATTCGGCGCAGCTCGCAGCCTTCCTCGCCGGCGACCTCGACATGCTGATCGTCGCCGGCGGCACGGCGCGGCCGGTGCACCAGAACGGCCAGGGACGGCTGATCGCCTGGACCAGCGCGCGGCGCGTGGAATCGACGCCCGACGTGCCTTCGATCGCGCAGTTCGCGCCGGGGCTCGACGTGCTGTCCTGGTTCGGGATGCTGGCACCCGCGCAGACGCCGGCGGAACTGGTGCAACGGCTGAATGCGGCGGCCAACGATGCGCTGCAGGATGCGCGCATCCGCGAGAGGCTCACCACCGAGGGCCAGTTCCTCGCCGGAGGGACGCCGCAGGATTTCGCAGAATTCCTGAGGCGGTCCGACCAGCAATGGCGCCCGATCCTCAGCCGGCTGGACGTGCCGCGGAACTGACGCAGGCAGGCCGGGGGACCGACCTCCCCCGGACCAGCCGGTCAGGCGATGGCGTAGACGTCGTAGGTCGGCCCGCTCGGCGGCCGCTGGCCGACACCGACCGCGATCACCTTGTTCATCCAGGCGAGCTCCGGCGCCCCCGTCTCGAAGCGGATGGCGGTGCGGAAGTAATACTCGGACGGGTCGGTCGGCTGCCCGCCGTTCATCCGCGCCAGCACCTCGGCCGGTCCATGCCGCAGGCCGGTGTAGTGCATGTAGACGATGCCGCCCGTGGTGGATTTCAGCGTCAGCCGCACATCCATATGCGCGGTGCCATCGGCATCGACGCGCAGCCAGTCGCCCGCCGTGCCGGGCAGCACCTCACCATTGAAGCGCGGCCCCTCGGCGGTGCCGCCGGTCACCGGGACGACGCGGAGTTCCCCGTTGCGCGTGGCGCCCGCCATCTGCGGCGCGCCGGCGGACAGGGCGATGCGGAACAGGAACTCGGATGTCAGCGGCAGCGGCGTCATGGCGTTCTCCCCATCGGTCGATGGGCCGAGAATGCCCGCGCTTCAGCGCTGCCGCCAGGGCAGGCCGTCGGCCTTCCAGCCAGCGACATTGCCGCGATGGCCATCGCCATCGACCGGCCCCTCGAAGCCATCGGCGACGTTGAAGGCATGCGGGAAGCCCGCTGCCTGCGCGGCTTGGCCGGCGGCCAGCGAACGCGCGCCCGACCGGCAGATGAAGAAGATCTTGTGCAGCGGCGTCAGCCCCGCCTTGTGCAGCTGGTCGGCGAAATGTCCATTCATCTGCATGGTCGGATAGACCTGCCAGGGGATCAGCACCGGCTGCTTGCCGATGGTGGTGAGATCCGGCAGGCCGACGAAGTTCCACTCCGCATCCGTGCGCACATCCACCAGCGCGCTGTTCGTCTCCTCGGAGAGGAAGGTCCAGGTTTCCTTGGGGCCGATATCCGGAACGCCTGCCACGATGCGGCTCCTTGCAGCGAATCTCACATGGCAAAATGGTCCCGCGGCGCAGCAAGAGCAACCGCAACATCGGCATGGCCAGCGTCAGCACGCCGCTGCATCAATGCCGTGTCATCGCTTCCATCGCAGGCGGTCATGCCTTAATGTGCTCTGACGATTGACGGATTTCTTCAGAAGATGAATCGCCCGTCCCCGGCCCTGCAGGAAGACCGCGCCGCGGCCACGCGCAGCCGCATCCTCGAAACCGCCGAGGCGCTGTTCCGCACCATGGGCTACCAGAAGACCGCGGTGGCCGACATCGCGCGCGAACTCGGCATGTCGCCGGCCAACGTCTATCGCTTCTTCGCCTCGAAAAGCGCGATCAACGAGGCGATCGCCGAACGTCTGCTCGAAGGCGTCGCCGGCGACCTTGAGGCCATCGCCGATGGCCCCGGTGCCGCGGCCGACCGGTTGCGCGTCATGATGCGCCTGCTGCATGCCCGCCACATGGCGCTGTTCTTCAAGGAAAAGCGCATGCACGACATGGTCACCGCGGCCATGAGCGAGCACTGGGGCGTGATCGCTGGCTTCATCGCTCGGGTCGAGGCCGCGCTTGCCCGGGTGCTGGCGGATGGCGCCGCACGAGGGGAGTTCGCCGCCCTCGAGCCCAGCACCACGGCCCGCATGATCAAGCAGGCGACGATGTGCTGGATGCATCCGGTGCTGATCGCTGAGGCGCTCGCCAAGAACCTGACCGATGAGGTGCGGATGGCCGGGGAGTTGGAATCGTTGCTCGACCTGCTGGTCCGCGGATTGATGCCTGACGCCTGATTTTTGATAACTGACGATTATTGACTTTCATCACTGACCGCGGATAACCTGGCCCATCCCAGGAGATCCGCCATGCGCGTCCCCTTCCCCGCCATTGCCGCCCTCGCCCTGCTTGCCGGATGCCGCGACGCGCCCCCCCAGGCCGCGCTGCCGGAGGGCCCCAAGCCCGTCCAGGTCGCCGAGATCCACTACGCACCGGCCGAACAACCCCGCGCCTTCGCGGGCGTTGTCCGCGCCCGGCGGGAGGCCGACATCGCCTTCCGCGCGGGCGGCCGCATCCAGGTCCGGCTGGTCGATGTCGGTGCCAGCGTGACGGCAGGGCAGGAAATCGCCCGGATCGACCCCGCCGATATCGCGCTGTCGGTCCGCGCCGCCGAAGCCGACCTCGCGGCCGCCGAGGCCGAGGCTCGCCGGGCGCTGGCCGATGCCGGCCGCTCGCGCACCCTGCTGGCCGCCGGCCATGTCGCCGCGGCGTTTGACGAACAGCGCCAGACCGCGGCGCGCAGCGCCGGGGAACGCGTCGAATCCGCCCGCGCGGCGCTGGAACTGGCGCGCAACCGCCTGGATCACACCATCCTGCGCGCACCATCGGATGGCGTCGTCACCGCCCTGCTGGCCGAGGCCGGCCAGGTGGTCGGCGAGGGTCAGGTGGTGATGCGCATGGCCGACCCGGCGGAGCGCGAAGTGCTGGTGCAGGTGCCCGAAGGCGCCCTGCCCGACCTCGCCGCCGGCCGCGCCGAGGCGGTGCTCTGGGCGCGGCCCGGCGAGCCGATCGCCGCCCGGCTGCGGGAGGTCGCCCCCCAGGCCGATACGACGCTGCGCACCTATGCCGCGCGCTTCACCCTGCCCGAGGCACCGGATTGGGCCGCACTCGGCATGACCGGCACGATTCGCCTGCGTGCCGAGACCGCCCCGGTCGCGCTGCTGCCGGCCTCCGCGCTGCATGACCGCGGCCAGGGGCCGATGGTGTGGAAGGTCGAAGGCAGCCGGATCGTCGCCGTGCCGGTGGAGGTCGCGCGCCTCGGGGAGGCGCAGGTCGCGCTGCGCGG
Organism: Roseomonas sp. SRI_022; assembly: GCF_057586215.1. Lineage (NCBI taxonomy): Bacteria > Pseudomonadati > Pseudomonadota > Alphaproteobacteria > Acetobacterales > Roseomonadaceae > Roseomonas > Roseomonas sp. SRI_022. The sequence continues at coordinate 30,265 of NZ_JBYCZL010000029.1, read as the reverse complement.
TGCGCTGGCCGAGGGCGACAAGGTCGTCGCACTTGGCCCGCAACTGCTGGACCCGGCTACCAATGTGCGGGTCGTGCAGACCCGCGCCGCCGCGACGCTGCGCTGAGCGCGCCGCCATGGGCTTCAACCTGTCCGACTGGGGCGTGCGGAACGGCGCCCTCACCTTCTTTCTGATCATCATGCTCGGGGCCGCCGGGGCCTTCGCCTATCTGCGGCTCGGCCGGGCGGAGGATCCGGGCTTCACGCTCAAGGTCATGGTCGTCACCGCCGCCTGGCCCGGCGCGACGGCCGAGGAGATGCAGCGCCAGGTCGCCGACCCGATCGAAAGCCGGCTGCAGGACTTGCCCTTCCTCGACCGCGTCGAGACCTTCACCCGTCCCGGCCAGGCGGTGATGACTGTCGTGCTGCGCGACACCACGCCGCCGCGCGAGGTGCAGGGGTTGTGGTACCAGGTGCGCAAGAAGGTCGGCGACATCCGCCACACGCTGCCGGCCGGCGTGCAGGGCCCCTTCTTCGACGACGAGTATTCCGACGTCTGGTCCGCGATCTATGCCGTGACCGGTGCCGAGAATGCCGAGCTGATCCGCCAGGCCGAGACGATCCGCGCCCGCCTGCTGCGCGTGCCCGGCGTGGACAAGGTGAAGATCTTCGGCGAGCAGCCCCAGCGCATCCATGTCGAGGTCGCGCATGCGCGGCTTGCCTCGCTGGGCGTGCAGCCGCAGGCGATCCTCGATGCGTTGGCACGGCACAACCCGGTCGCGCCGGCGGGCGTGGTGGAAGGCAGCGCGACGCGGCTGCATCTGCGCGTCGATGGCGGCTTCGACGGCCTCGCCGCCATCCGCGAGGTACCGGTCGCCGCCCAGGGCCGTTCGCTGCGCCTCGGCGACATCGCGGAGGTCTCGCGCGGCTATGCCGACCCGCCTTCGACCGGCATCCGGCAGGGGGGGCAGCCGGCCGTGCTGATCGCCGTGGGCAAGCAGCCGGGCGTCAACGTGCTGACGCTCGGCACGGACCTCGCCGCGGCAATGGCGGCGCAGGCCCGCGTCACACCGGTCGGCATCACCGTCGCACCGATCGTCGACCAAGCGCATGTGGTGCAGGAGAGCGTGTCGGAGTTCCTGCTGAAATTCGTCGCCGCGCTCGGCGTGGTGATGGTGATCTCCTTTCTCTCCCTCGGCTTCCGCGCGGGGATCATCGTCGCGCTCTCGGTGCCGCTGACGCTCGCCATCGTCTTCCTGGTGATGCAGGCGATGGGGATGGAGCTGGAGCGCGTGACGCTCGGCGCGCTGATCCTCTCGCTCGGCCTGCTGGTGGATGACGCGATCATCGCCATCGAGACGATGGTGGTGAAGCTCGAGGAAGGCTGGACGCGCGCCAAGGCGGCGACCTTCGCCTGGACTTCCACCGCCGGGCCGATGCTCTCCGGCACGCTGGTGACGGTCGCTGGCTTCCTGCCGGTCGGCTTCGCGCGGTCCTCGGCCGGTGAATATGCGGGCGGCATCTTCTGGGTGGTGGGCATCGCGCTGATCGCCTCCTGGCTCGTCGCCGTGCTGTTCACGCCCTGGCTCGGCGTGAAGCTGCTGCCGAGCCCGAAGCCCGGCACGCATCACGACGCCTATGACGGGCGCGGATACCGCGCGCTGCGGCGCGTGGTGGGCTGGGCGGTGGATCACCGCGTCATCGTGATCGGCGCGACACTGCTGGTGATGGTCGCCGGCTTCGCGGCGATGGGCGCGGTGCGCAAGCAGTTCTTCCCGACCTCCGCACGGCTCGAATTGCTGGTGGACATCAACCTCCGCCAGGGGGCGGGCATTGGTGCGACGCTGGACGCCGCGCGGCGGCTGGAACAGGCGCTGGACGGCGACGCCGATGCGCGGCTGGTGACCACCTATCTCGGCCAGGGATCGCCGCGCTTCTTCCTCGCCCTCAACCCCGATTTGCCGAACGAGGCCTTCGCCAAGCTGGTCGTCCAGGCGCGCGACATCGCCGCCCGCGAGCGCCTGCGCGAACGCATCACGGCGCTGGTGCAGGACGGGCTGGTGCCCGAGGCGCGGGTGCGCGTCTCGCGGCTCGATTTCGGGCCGCCGGTCGGATACCCGGTGCAGTTCCGCGTGCATGGCGACGACCCGGCCGCCCTGCGGCGCGCCGCCGAGGATGTGCTCGCGGTGATCCGCGCGACGCCCGGCACGCGCGATGCGTCCCTGTCCTGGGGCGAGCGCGCGCCGTCGCTGCGGCTGGAACTCGATCGCGCGCGCGTCGCCGAGCTTGGCCTGTCGCCGGCGCAGGTTGCCTCCTCCCTGCAACTGCTGCTGACCGGCGCAACCGCGACCCAGTACCGGGAGGGCAACCGCCTGGTCGATGTCGTGCTCCGCGCGCCCGCCGATGAACGGCTGACGACGGAGACGCTGGCCGACCTGTCGCTCGCCACGCCGGCCGGCCCCGTCCCGCTGTCCCAGGTCGCGCGGCTTGTGCCGGATGCCGAGGAACCCATCCTGTTCCGCCGCAACCGCGAGGCCTACATCACCATCCGCGCCGATGTCGCACCCGGCCTGCAGGGGCCGGACGTCTCGGCCGCGGTGGCCGCACGGCTGCGCCCGGTGATCGACGCCCTGCCGGTCGGCCTGCGCATCGAGACTGGCGGCGCGACCGAGGAATCCGGCAAGGCCAATGCCGCGCTCTTCGCGATCTTCCCGCTGATGGTCGCGGCCATGCTGATGCTGCTGATGGCGCAGTTGCGGCATTTCGGACGGACGGCGCTGGTCTTCGTCACCGCCCCGCTCGGCATCCCCGGTGCGGCCTTCGCGCTGCTGGCGATGGGCGCGCCCTTCGGCTTCGTCGCACTTCTCGGCGTCATCGCGCTGGCGGGGATGGTGATGCGCAACACGCAGATCCTGGTGGACCAGGTGCGCCAGGACCTCGAGGCCGGACAGCCGCTGCGGACCGCCATCATCGAGAGCACGGTGCGGCGGACGCGGCCGGTGCTGCTGACCGCGCTCGCCGCCGTGCTGGCCTTCGTGCCGCTGACGCTGTCGGTGTTCTGGGGGCCGATGGCGATCGCGATGATCGGCGGGCTGTCGCTCGCCACGCTCGCGACCCTGCTGGTGGTACCCGCCCTCTACGCCCTGGCGCTGCCTTGGCGGCGGCGCGTGGCGGCCGGGAACGGCCTGGCCCTGGCGCCGGCGGAATAGGGCACGGCGCCCCTTCCTGGCGCCCCCCTGAATCGGTGTAGCCTGCCCCCGACGAAGGCCCGCCACCAAGGCCGGCCACGCGGGGAAGGATGCGCCATGCTTGGCCTGATGCAGGATTGGCCGCTGCTGATGCACACGGTGCTGGACCACGCCGCCGCCCAGCATCCGCGGCGCGACATCGTCAGCCGGTCCGTGGAAGGCCCCTTCCATCGCACGGACTACGCGTCGTTGCGCGGGCGCGCCCTGCGGGTCGCCCAACGCCTCGTGAAGGACGGCATCCGCCAGGGGGACCGCGTCGCGACGCTCGCCTGGAACACCTGGCGGCACCTGGAGGCCTGGTACGGCATCGCCGGCGCCGGCGCGGTCTACCACACAGTCAATCCGCGCCTGTTCCCCGACCAGATCGCCTGGATCATGGGCCATGCCGGGTCGCGCATCCTGATGCTCGACCTGACCTTCGTGCCGATGATCCAGGCGCTGGCCGACCGGCTGCCGCAGGTCGAACGCTTCGTCATCCTGACCGATGCCGCGCACATGCCGCAGACCACGCTGCGCAACGCCGTCGCCTATGAGGACTGGATCGCCGAGGCGGATGGCGACTTCGCCTGGGCCAGGGTCGAGGAGAATGCGGCGGCGGGCATCTGCTACACCTCGGGCACCACGGGCGATCCCAAGGGCGTGGTCTATTCGCACCGGTCCAACGTCATCCACGCGCTGGCCTGCAACCAGGTGGACTGCTTCGGCCTGAGTGCGTCGGACCGCGTGATGCCCGTGGTACCGATGTTCCACGCCAACGGCTGGTCGCTCGCGCTCTGCGCGCCGATGGTGGGCGCGGCGATGATCATGCCGGGCGCGAAGCTCGACGGCGCATCGGTGCATGAGATGATCGAGCGCGAGCGCGTCACCTTCTCCGCCGCCGTGCCGACGGTCTGGATGATGCTGCTGCAGCACCTCGACAGCACCGGCTCGCGCGTCGATTCGATGAACCGCGTGGCGATCGGCGGCTCCGCCTGCCCGCCGGCAATCACCAAGGCGTATCAGGAACGATACGGCGTCCATGTCTGCCATGCCTGGGGCATGACGGAACTCTCGCCGGTTGGCACGCTGTTCTCGAAGAAGCCGGAGGTCGCGCAACTGACCGGCGAGGATATGCTGCGCCTGCAGGCCAAGCAGGGCACGCCGCCCTATACGGTCGAGATGAAGATCACCGACGACGACGGCAGGGAACTGCCCTGGGACGGCAAGACCTTCGGCCGGTTGAAGGTGAAGGGCCCGGCCATCTCCCGCCGCTACTTCCGGCGCGAGGAGGAGGAGATCCTCGACGAGAACGGCTTCTTCGACACCGGCGACGTCGCGACCATGGACGAGAACGGATTCATGGAAATCACCGACCGCTCGAAGGACGTAATCAAGTCCGGCGGCGAATGGATCTCCTCCATCGCGCTCGAGAATGCCGCGGTCGGCTATCCTGGCGTCGCCGAGGCGGCTGTGGTGTCCATGAAGGATCCGAAATGGGATGAGCGGCCGCTGCTGATCCTGGTCATGAAGCCTGGCGAGCCGTCCCCGGACCTGCCCAGGATGCGCGACTTCCTCGCCGACAAGGTCGCAAAATGGTGGCTGCCCGACGATCTCGTGGTGGTGGACGAGATCCCGCACACCGCGACGGGGAAGATCCTGAAGACGAAGCTGCGCGACATGTTCAAGGACCACCGCCCGCCGGGATAGGCCGGCGGCGGCCCGCGATCAGGCGAATAGCTTCCAGAACATGCTGAGGCTGGTCACCAGCAGGAAGGCCGCGAAGGCCCGCTTCAGCCAGATCGGCGGAATGGTGTGCGCCAGGTGCACGCCCCAGGGCGTGGCCAGGATCGAGCTCGGCGCGATCAGCGCGAAGCCGACCAGGTTGACGTAGCCGATCGACCAGGGCGGCGTCCGCGGGTCGCTCCACCCGCCCCAGATGAAGCCGATCGTCGCCGGGATGGAGATGATCAGCCCGAAGACCGACGCGGTCGCGACCGCCGAGCGGATGGGCGCGCCGAACATCGACAGGATGGGCACGCCAAGCGTACCGCCGCCGATCCCCATCATGGCGCTGACCGACCCGATGCCGAGGCCGATCGCCTGGCGCGGCGGGCCGGCCGGAACGCTGTCGGTGATTTTGAAGTCCACCCCGGTGAAGCCCATGTTCAGCGCGACCATCAGCGCGACGAGGGCGAAGACCGCGGTCAGCCCCTCCCCCCGCACATAGACGGCGAGGAAGGTTCCAAGCGCCACGCCCGCCAGCATCGACGGCCAGATGGAGCGCAGCAGCGCCACGTCGATCGCCCCCTTCGCGTAGTGCTTGCGTGCCGACTGGATCGAGGTGGGGATGATGGTGGCGAGCGATGTCGCCACCGCCAGCTTCATCTGGATGCTTTCCGGAATGCCGAACAGCGGGAAGACGGCGAACAGAATCGGCACGATGACGATGCCGCCGCCGACGCCGAGCAGCCCCGCCAGCGTTCCCGAGACGAGACCGGTCGCCGCCATCGCGGCCGCCATGCTCAGAAGCCAAGCGGGGTCGTTGAGATGTTCCATGTCAAGCAGGTCCGGGATGGGCGCGGGGCGGAGGGCGTGGCATACACGCTGACCCATCCAGCGTCACCCCGCCTTGCCCTTCCTGACCGATCCCTGGTTCTACGTCCTGGCCATCCCGGCCGTGCTGATCACCGGCATCAGCAAGGGCGGCTTCGCGGGCGGCGCGGGCAACCTGCTCGTGCCGCTGATGGCGCTGTCGGTGCCCGCGCCCATCGCCGCCGGCATCGCGCTGCCGCTGCTCTGCGCCATGGATGTCTCGGGGCTCAAGGCCTGGTGGGGCAAGTGGGACAAGCGGGAGATGCGCGTGCTGGTCCCCGGCGCGCTGGTCGGCATCCTGATCGGCGGCCTCGCCTTCTCCCTGTTCTCGGACCGCGCCATCAAGGCGATGGTGGGGGTGACGACGCTGGTGTTCCTGGCGCGCACGCTGTGGCTGGCGCGGCACCGCACGGCACCGCCGGCCGCGCCGCATGACCCGGTCAAGGGCGCGATCTGCGCGGCGGCCTCGGGCTTCACCAGCACCATCGCCCATGCCGGGTCGCCGCCGCTGGCGATCTACATGTATCCGCGCCGGCTCGACCGCCAGGTGATGGCGGCGACCACCGTCGTGTTCTTCGGCATCGTGAACTACGTGAAGCTGATCCCCTATTTCCTGCTGGGGAACCTCTCGGCGGCGAACCTTTCGACATCGCTGGTGCTGCTGCCGCTGGCGCCGGTGGGCGTCTATCTTGGCATCTGGTTGCAGAAGCACGTGCCGGATGCGCTGTTCTACAAGCTGCTCTACGCGCTTCTGCTGCTGACCGGCGTGAAGCTGACCTGGGATGGGGTGTTCGCATGACCAATGCGCGGATTCTCGGCGTGCTGGGCGGCATGGGGCCGCTGGCGGGGGCGACCTTCATGCAACGGCTGACGCTGCTGACCCCGGCGGATCGGGACCAGGACCACATCCCGTCCATCCTCTGGTCCGACCCGCGCGTGCCCGACCGCACCGCCGCGCGCCTGTCGGGCGGGGAGGATCCCCTGCCCTGGCTGCTGCGCGGCATACGCGGCCTGGAGGCCGCTGGCTGCGGCGCCATCGTCATCCCCTGCAACACCGCCCATGGCTGGTTCGAGGCGATGCAGGACGCGACCCGCCTGCCCATCCTGCACATCGTCCACGCCGCCGCAGATGAGTTGCTGCGCCTGCGCGTGCCACCCGGGCCGGTCGGGCTGTTGGCGACCAGCGGGACGCTCGCGATGCGGCTGTACCAGGACCGGCTGTCCGCGCGCGGCTATGACTGCCTGGTGCCGTCCGAGGAGGAGCAGTCTCGCATCGTCATGCCGGCGATCGAGCTCGTGAAGGCCAACCGCATCGCCGAATCCTACGCCCCGCTGGCCGAGATGGCGCGTCGGCTGATCGAGCGCGGCGCAAGGGCGGTGGTGCTGGGTTGCACGGAGATTCCGCTCGGCATCTCGGCGGGGCCGGCGCTGCCCTTCCCGGTCGCGGACACCATCGATGCGCTAGCGCGCGCGGCGATTGCCTGGGCGAAGCCGGCGGGCTGACCGGGCGGCTATCGTCTGCCCATATTGCGAATTAGTCGCAATTGCAGCCGTCAGTAGGCCCAGTTTCGGCGCGGACGATGTGGTGGTCGATCCATTCCGCCACGAGGCGCCGTGCCTCATTCACCGAGGATTCCGGATGGTGGATGCGATACAGCGCGGTGCAGGCCCCAAAGGCACTGAAATCCGCCGAGCCCTGCTCACGCAGTTCACGATAGGCCGTCACCACGGCCCGTTCGCAACGCCGCGCGATATGGCTGAAGTCCTGGCCCATGCGGCCACCTCCGAGGGAATCCAATTGCGAGTCACTCGCAAGAGACGGAAAAGGTAGCCCCTGTTCCGCGCGGGTTCAAGTCATCGCGGGATCACAGACCGTCGGGAATGCGCCGGGCGGCGCATTCCCAAAGCGACGACGCGGTCCCTCACGCCCGCGCGACGGCTTCCGCGATCGCCTTGCCGACATCGAGGGTGCCGGCCTGCCCGCCCATGTCGCGGGTGCGCGGGCCGCCCTCGGCGAGCAGCTTCTCGATGGTCGAGACGACGGCCGCAGCGGCCTCCTTCTCACCCAGATGCTCCAGCATCATCGCGCCGGACCAGATCTGACCGATCGGGTTGGCGATGAACTTGCCGGCGATGTCGGGCGCGGACCCGTGCACCGGCTCGAACATCGACGGGAAGACCTTCTCCGGGTTGATGTTGGCGCTCGCCGCGATGCCGATCGACCCCGCCACTGCCGGGCCGAGGTCCGACAGGATGTCGCCGAACAGGTTCGACCCAACCACCACGTCGAACCAATCCGGGTGCTGCACGAAATGGGCGCAGAGGATGTCGATGTGGAACTGGTCCGTCGTCACCTCGGGGTAGTTCTTCGCCATCTCGGCGAAGCGTTCGTCCCAATAGGGCATGGTGAAGGTGATGCCGTTCGACTTGGTCGCCGAGGTCACCTTCCGTCGCTTGCGCGTCATGGCCAGCTCGAAGGCGTATTTCATGATGCGGTCGCAGCCGATGCGCGTCAGCACCGATTGCTGGGAGACGAATTCGCGATCCGTGCCGGGGAACATCCGCCCGCCGATGCTGCTGTACTCGCCCTCGGTGTTCTCGCGCACCACGTAGAAATCGATGTCCTCCGGCCCGCGGTTGGCGAGCGGCGACTTCGACCCCGGCAGCAGCTTGCACGGCCGCAGGCTGACATACTGGTCGAATTGCCGGCGGATCGGGATCAGCAGGCCCCACAGCGAGACATGGTCCGGCACCCCCGGCCAACCCACCGCGCCGAGGAAGATGGAGTCGCTGTCCTTCAGCCGGTCCATCCCGTCATCGGGCATCATCTTGCCGGTCTGGGCATAGGTCTCGCAGGACCAATCGTAATGCGTCAGCTCTAGCTCGAAGCCAAAGCGGCGCGCGGCGGCGTCGAGCACCCGCAGCCCCTCGGGCGTGGTTTCCTTGCCGATGCCATCGCCGGGGATGACGGCGATGCGGTGCTTCCGTTGGGCCATGGGCGCCTCCTCGTGAACCGGCCGCACCCTACGGGTGCGCCGGACGAGCGCAAGGTCACTGCGCCGCCGCGCGGCCTGGTGGCATAGTGCGGCGGTCACGACCAAGGCGATAAGGACTGCCGGGATGGGATACCGCCGCGCGATCGCGCCGCTTCTGCTGGGGCTTGGGCTGGCGCTCGGCGCCTGTTCGGACGACCTGACCGAAACGAAGCCCGCCAATGGCGGCAATGAGCGGACACTGAGCCGCGCCGAGCTGCGCTGGTGCATGTTCAACGACATCCGCATCGAAGCGGCACGGCCCGAGATGCGCAGCGCCAAGCAGGGCCAGGTGCAGGCCTTCAACGCCGCCGTCACGGAATGGAACGGCGCCTGCCGCGCCTATCGCTACAGCCGCAGCGACCGGGATTCGGTGCAGCGGCAGGTCGATGCCCGCCGCGCCACGCTGGAAGCCGAGGGCAAGGCCCAATTCGCCCTGCGGGAAGCCGGCGGATAGGCCTCTCAGGGCGGCAGATAGGTCCAGACCGTGACCGCGCCGAACCAGCGCCCGTCGGTGCCGGTGCGGCACGGCGCGATGGCCTGCCCCCAGGTGCCGTAGGTGGTCGCCACCTCTCCCACGAAGTCGAAGCGATGGAGGAAGGGGCGCTCGACCACCCGTCCGGCCGGATCATTGCTGTGCGCCAGGCGCTGCAGCCAGAGCCAGGAGATCGAGATACGCGACGGCGCATCGCCCGGCGTGCCCGCCGGCCGGGCCACCTCGACCCGCACGAAGGGGGAGACCGCTCGCTGCACCGGTTCGCCCGCGCCGGTGTAGCCCGCGACGTAGATGGTGCTGAGCTGCGCGGTGGAACTCAGCTCGCCATTCGAATCCAGGCGCAGCACGTGGTCGTAGAAGGTCCGCAGCCCGGGCGCGAGGTCGTAGGGCGGCGAGGTCGCGAGCGACAGCACGCGCGACTGTTCCGCCAGCCGGGCGACCCGGCTGCCGCATTCCTGCGGGTTCGTCCCTTCCACGGTCACCGCCGTGACGTCGATGTGGTCGCCCGCCACTTGGGCCAGGGCTGGCATGGGCAGGGTCAGCGTGGCGACGATGCCCAGGAAGTGGAGGAGGCGTGACATGCCGCGCAGTCTTGCACGCCAAGGTTGCGGTATGACCAGCCCCGCCTTCAGCTGCCGGCGCGCATCCGCCCCGGATTGAGGATCCCGGCGGGATCCAGCGCTGCCTTCACGCGCCGACCAATGGCGGCGAGCGGGGCCGATTCCTCCGGCAGTACCGCGACGGCCAGGCGCAGGTCCTCCGGCGCATGGAACAGCGTGCAGGTGCCGCCGGAGGCGACCGCCGCGGCGGCCAGCGCGTCATGCGTCGCCGAGGTCGCGGGCGCCGCGACCCAGATCAGGCCGCCACCCCAGTCGAGCAGCGCCCGGCCACCCAGCGCCGCGGCCGCACGCGCGACGCCAGGCCCGGCGGAGGGCCTGACGGAGACGCGCCAGACCGCCTCCCCCATCTGCGCGGCGAGGGGCGCCGCATCGCGCACCTCCCGCCAGAAGTCGCGGCTCGCCTCGCCCTCCAGCAGGGAAACGGGGCCGAAGGCCGCCAGCGATTCCTGCAGGCGGCCCGCGCGATAGGTCACGGACGGTGCGAAATCCTCAAGCCGCAGCGCTGCAAGGACCGGGCGTCCAGGCAGCACCGCCGCACCGGTCACGCTGAAAGGGCTGGCGAGGCCGGCCGAGACGGCGCGGACGCCCGCCTCGATGTCCGGCACCTGGACCAGCAGCGTGGCGGTCGCCTCAGGCGCCGGCAGCACCTTCAGCGTGATCTCCGTCATCACGCCAAGCGTGCCGTAGGACCCCGCGAGCAGCTTGCACAGGTCGAGCCCGGTGACGTTCTTCAGCACGCGCCCGCCGGAGCGCAGCACTTCCCCCGCCCCGTTCACGAAGCGGATGCCGAGGATGTGGTCGCGCATCGCGCCCCAGGCGATGCGGCGCGGCCCGGACAGGTTCGCTGCCACGATGCCGCCGAGCGTGGCTGGCTCGCTGGCCCCGAAGATCGCCCGGGTGTCGGGCGGCTCGGCGATCAGGTGCTGGCCCTTCTCGGCCAGCGCGGCCTCGATCTCGGGCATCGGCGTGCCGGCGCGTGCCGAGATGACGAGTTCCGCCGGGGAATACAGCGTGATGCCGGTCAGGTTGCGCGTCGAGATGGTGCGCGCCGCCTGCACCGGGCGCAGCAGGCCGCGCTTGGAGCCATGGCCCTCGACGGCGATCGGCTCGCGAGCGGCATGGGCGGCGGCGACCGCCGCCGCGATCCCCGCTTCGTCCGGCGGTGAGAGGGAGGCGCTCATTCCGCTGCCATCGGCATGTCCTGCAACGGGAAGACCTTGGATGGGTTCAGCAGCCATTGCGGGTCGAAGGCGGTCTTGATAGCGCGCTGCTGGTCCAGCTCACGCGCGGTGAACTGCACCGTCATCAAGTCGCGCTTCTCGACGCCGACGCCGTGCTCGCCGGTCAGGCAGCCGCCGACCTCGACGCAGAGCTTCAGGATGTCACCGCCGAAGGCCTCCGCCTTGCGGAAGGATTCCGCGTCATTGGCATCGAACATGATCAGCGGATGGAGGTTGCCGTCGCCGGCGTGGAAGACGTTGGCGACGCCGAGGCCGTACTGCGTGCTCATCTCCCCGATGCGCTTCAGCACGAAGGGCAGTTCGGAGGTCGGGATGGTGCCATCCATGCAGAGGTAGTCGGGGCTGATGCGCCCCACCGCACCGAAGGCGCCCTTGCGGCCTTTCCAGATGGCCAGGGACTGCTCGGCGGATTCGGCGACCTTCAGGCTGATCGGATCGAAGCGCTCGCAGATCGCCTTGATGCGGGACAGCAACTCGTCCTGCTCGGCGGTGCTGCCTTCGACCTCGATGATCAGCATCGCCTCGGCATCCAGCGGATAGCCGGCATGGGCGAAGGCCTCGCAGGCATGGATGCAGGGCTTGTCCATGAATTCCAGCGCCACCGGGATGATGCCGGACCCGATGATGGCATCGACCGCTGCACCCGCGATCTCGGTGCCCTTGAAGGCCGCGAGCATGGCGCGCGCGCCCTCGGGCCCGCGCAGGATGCGCACGGTGACTTCGGTGACGATGCCGAGCTGACCTTCGGACCCGGTGATCAGGCCAAGCCAGTCATAGCCCGCGGCATCGAGATGGGCGCCGCCGATGTCGATGACATCGCCCTCGATCGTGACGAACTTCACGCCGAGCAGGTTGTTCGCGGTCACACCGTATTTCAGGCAATGCGCGCCGCCCGAGTTCATCATCACATTGCCGCCGATCATGCAGGCGAGCTGGCTCGACGGATCGGGCGCATAGAAGAAGCCATCGCCGGCAACGGCATTGGTAATGCCGATATTCGTGACGCCGGCCTCGACCACGGCGAGGCGATCGTCGAGATCGATCTCGAGGATCCGGTTCATCCGCATCAGGCCGATGACGACCGCATCCGCGAGCGGCAACGCGCCGCCCGACAGCGACGTGCCGGCGCCGCGCGGCACCACGCGGACGCCAGTCTCATGGCAATACCGCAGCACGGCGGCCACCTGTTCCGTCGTGCGCGGCAGCACCACCACGAGCGGCACCTGGCGATAGGCCGCAAGCCCATCCGTCTCATAGGGCTTGAGGCGGATCGGTTCGCTGATCACGCCATCGCCCGGCACGATGGCGGACAGGGCGGCGACGATCTCGGCGCGGCGGGCGAGGATCTCAGGCTTCGGGGCTGGCAGGGCGATCACGGCGGCATTCCTCCGATGGGCGGAACATGCGCATCGAGGGGCGGCGCGGCAAGCATTGCGTGGCGTCATGGCTGCGTTCACGCTGCCGGGCGGCGCCGGCGCCTTCGCGCGGTGCGGAGGGTGGCGGATGCACAGAATTTTTCTCGCCGCGCTGCTGGCCGTCGGCCTCGCCGGACCGGCCGCCGCGCAGCGCCAGGGCAGCTACGCCGTTGCGGGACAGACGCCCGATGGCCAGCGCTACACCGGCACGTTGCAGATGCAGTCGAGCGGGCAGAACACCTGGCGCGTCACCTGGCGCGTCGCCGGGGACACTGCGACCGGCGTCGGGCTGCTGATCCCGCAGGGACCGCTGCTGGTGGTCGGGTATCTCGCCGGGCGGGATATCGGGGTCGTCGCCTATGCCGTGCAGCCGGACGGGCAACTGGTCGGCACCTGGACGCAGGGTCAGGGCGGCGGCGTCGGTACGGAAACCCTGACCCCAAGCGGGGGCGGCGCCGCACCGTCCAAATAGCAAGGGGGGCCGAGCCCCCCTTCATCCAAACGCATGACCGCCGGGGCAACCCCCGGCGCGGGATCAGCCCTGGCGGGCCTTCAGGCGCGGATTCTTCTTGTTGATCACGTAGACGCGACCACGGCGGCGCACGAGCACGCAGTTCTTGTCGCGGGTCTTGGCGGTCTTCAGGGAATTACGGATCTTCATGGCTTACCTCGTGAGGGGGCGCTTCTAGGGGGGGGCGGCGCGGGCGTCAACCTCGGCGGAGGGGCGGCACTTTAGGTTTTTAAGATTTTATCTCGGGCGGAAATGTCGGTTTTGGACAAATTCGCCGGTCCGGCGACGGGCGAAGGGCTGCTGGTCGGATCGACGGGGTCAAAGAGCAAGCCCGCAAGGTAGCCGGGGCGAGGCACCGCGACAAGGAATTTTATCCCACGATCTCACCGCGCCACCCCGGCGCCCCGCCGGTCGGACAGCCAACCGCATGACGCATGGCCGCGCCCGCCCCGGGCTGGCACAAGGGCGCCGGCCAGCGTCGCAGGCCTCGCCTCCCGCCCCACGGACCCAATGACCAACGCCCAGGACTTCGAGATCTTCCTCGCCACCGCCCCGGGCCTCGAACCCGTGCTCTGCGAGGAAGTGCGCACCAAGGCCTTCAAACGCCCGAAGCCCGTCCCCGGCGGCGTCGTCACCCGCGGCGGCTGGCCCGAGGTCTGGCGCGCGAACCTGTGGATCCGCGGCGCCGGGCGCGTCCTCGCCCGCATCGCCGCCTTCCGCGTCACGCATCTCGCGCAGCTCGACACCCTGGCCCACCGGATCCCCTGGGGCAGCGTGCTGCGCCCCGACATCCCCTTCCGGGTCGAGGCCTCCTGCGCCGCATCGCGCATCTACCACAGCGGCGCCGCCGCCGAGCGCATCGCCACCGCCATCCGCGACACGCTCGGCGCCACCGAATCGCCGGATGCCGGCATCCTCGTCATGGCCCGCATCGACCACGACCTCTGCACCATCAGCGTCGATACCTCGGGCGAGATGCTGCACAAGCGCGGCTACAAGGAAGCCATCAACGCCGCGCCGATGCGTGAGACCATGGCCGCGCTGTTCCTGCGTCAATGCGGCTTCGACGGCGCTGAACCCGTGCTCGACCCCATGTGCGGGTCCGGCACCTTCGTCATCGAGGCCGCGGAGATCGCCGCCCGGCTCAATCCCGGCCGCGCCCGCCACTTCGCCTTCGAAAGCCTCGCGACCTTCGACGCCGCGGCCTGGGAGGCAATGCGCACAGTGAAGCGCCGCGACGTCCCGACGGCACGCTTCCACGGCAGCGACCGCGACGCCGGCGCCATCGCCATGAGCCGCGCCAATGCCGAACGCGCCGGCGTGGCCGACATCACCGAATTCCGCCAAGCCGCGATCAGCGAGATCACCCCGCCCGCCGGGCCGCCGGGGCTGGTCATCGTGAACCCGCCCTACGGCTCACGCCTCGGCGACAGCGGGCAACTGGCGCCTCTGTACCGCGCGCTCGGCCAGACGCTGCTGCGCCGCTTCAGCGGCTGGCGCGTCGGGCTCGTCACCAGCGAGCCGAAGCTGGCCTACGCGACCGGGCTGCCGTTCCTGCCGCATGGGGCGCCGGTGCCGCATGGCGGGCTGCGGGTGGTGCTGTTCAGGACCGGGGTGCTGGGCTGACGGGACCGGCGGCGGGGCGCCCCGGAGCGGGACTTCGCCGAATAGGGCATCGTTCGCCACAGCAAGGGCGACTGCGGACGCGGTCACATCCCACACCAACACCGTCGAAGGCCCTCATAGCGTGTTTGAGCGCGGCATGAAGGGGTCTACCAGCACTGCGGTGAGAAGCATCTTCACCGCATGTCGCCGCGTTCGATTTCCGATACAGCAATCGCGTTGCCTCGGGCGTTCACGAGGTGAAGCGAGCGCGAGTCGCTCTGCACAGAATCGCGGGCAAGCAGCTCACCTACCGTGGCGCTGATCGCGCAGAAGCGTAGTAAAATCGATTCAAATCAATGGCTTGATTCGAGTCGCCCACAGATGACTAACCCATTGATTCACCTTGACGAATCACCTAGTCTCTGTTCGGCGGGTAGCGCCGGAATCAGCCCGAGTCACCCTTATGGGTGGCAGCCGAACCGATGGTCATCCATGACGGATGGCCTATTCACGGCCGGTGGTGCAAGGGCCCGGGCTCCCGTCACTTTTTCGGCGCGCCGAAGTACTCGAAGAGGGCACGCTGGTGATGCTGAAGCGTCTTCTGCCAATGGTCTGGTTGCAATTTGACGCCGAAACCGAAGATCCCATTCGGGCCTTCCGCAACCCGCGGCGCTAATAGTTCGGCAAATCGAATATCGCCGGGTGGTCCACTGGAACGGCCGAGGCCCTTATAAATCGCGCTTGCCACTACATCAGCCAGTTGAAGGCCCGCTCTATCCTTGTGCGAAAAATGAAAAATTTGATCTATTTCAATTACATCCCAGGATAAATCGTCGCGCGTTACAACCATAGTTCCTGATTGACTTCGCATCCATAATTTAGAGAGATAGTCTTTCGTATGGGGATAAAACATTCCTCCTCTGGTTGAGAATTCTATACGTAGTTTGTGCTGCGGCCTTCCGCGATACCGCGTCAAGGCGTCTTTCTGACAATATTGTGTTACTTTCTCCAAGAGAACTCTAGCCATCCAGTTGTAGAAGTAGTTTTTTGATTTGGCTTTCTCTGCCCGGGTATTTCTATATCCTCGCATATTTGGCTTATGCGATACGGATGCAAACCATCGAAAGTTGAGCGTAGATAGATAGCGACATACAGTATCTTTTCTCTGATCATCCAACCTTGCAAAATGAATATCGGTACGCTGTCTTGAGTTTAGCCGTCTCAGGGCCTCCCCAAGCCACTGAGAAACAAAGGCGTCTTCGTGGATTGGTACAACAAACGCGGCCAGCACAAACCATTCCGATGCCCCATTGGGGTCTATCGGTGATACCGCCTTAATCCCGTCGTCGCCTGCTTCGTCAATATAGGCTACGTAGCCAATCGGGAGCATCGCATGAGCCGTGTGAAGGATGCGCGAAATACTTAGCTAAGCACACAATAGGAACGATTCGCTAGTACGGCCCGTACCCTCGGTGCCGATGCAGACGAAGCCGCCTTCCGTGCGAAGCTGGTGGTAATCGCGCAACCGAAGCCTCCGACAACCCCGGCGTACGCCGAACTTGATGCCGCCGAGCGCAAATTTGCTTGCTTGATGGCCGAAGCGAACGCAGATGAGAACGTGCGCCCGTCCCGCGATAACGCAATCGCTCGGCTCCGTCACAGCATCGCGCGCCCTTAGGCGGACCTAGGTGAATCGTCCTGATTCACGTCCTGTGTTTGCGTGCGCACGGTTGTCTTCGGGAACGAACGCCTAGCATTGAGCCGAGCAGGCGTTCGGCGACATCGGAGGATGCTCCGCGCCCGGAGCCAAGAATGCTTCTCTGGGCGCCGTGCCCGCAGCGCACTCCGACATGTCGGCGCGGCAACCGCGCCCGGCACCAAATCCCGGCGGTCCAGGATGCACTGCATCCTGGCGGGGTGAGGTTTGGAGAGGGGCGGCGCCCCCTCTCCAATGCCCCTACTCCGCCGCCGCGCGTGGCGCTTCCGCCAGCCGCGCGAACCCATCCCGCGTCTGCGGCAGTTTCCGCCCCAGGATTTGTTCCGCCACCTGCGTGCGCAGCACCTGCGCCGTCCCGCCCGCGATGGCGAACATCCGCGCGTCGCGGACGTAGCGTTCCATCGGGTTCTCCCGCGAATACCCGGCCGCGCCCCAGACCTGCAGCGCGTTGTTGGTCACGCGGATCGCCATGTCGGCGGCCATCACCTTGGCCTGCGCAGCGGCCAGCCGGTCCGGGAAGCCGTTCGGCCCGGCGGACCGCGCCGCCCGCCAGACCAGGGCGCGCGAGGCCTCCAGCTCGATCGACATGTCGGCCAGCATCCAGGCGAGGCCCTGGAATTCCGCGATCGGCCGGCCGAACTGCTCGCGCGTCTGCGCCCGGGCCAGGGCGTGGTCGTAGGCGCCGGCAGCCAGGCCCAGCGCGACCGTCGCCGCACCCACCCGCTGCCCATTATAGGCATCCATCAGCCGCCCGAAGCCGCGCGCCCAGCCGCCCGGCGGGCGCAGCACCATCGCATCAGGCACCACCAGGCCCCGCATGGTGATGTTGGCTTCCGGCATGCCGCGCAGGCCCATGGACGGGATGCGCTCGGCGGTCATGCCGTCGGGCATGGCGTCGCCGGTGCGGGCGACGATGAAGCCGCCGATGCCCTTCTCCTCGCCATCCTCGAAGGCGCGGGCGAAGATCAGGTGCAGGCGGGACACGCCGCCGCCGGTGATCCAGGTCTTGTCGCCGTCGATCACCCAGTCATTGCCCCGTCGCACGGCGCGGGTGCGCATGTCGGTGGCGGCCGATCCGGCCTCGGGCTCGGTGATCAGGATGGCGGGCTTGTCGCCGGCCAGCACGAGGTCCGCGGCGATCTTCTTCTGGGACGGCGTGCCATAGGCCATGATGGCGCCGACCGCACCCATGTTCGCTTCAACGGCGATGCGGCCGCAGACGGCGCAGGCCTTGGAGAATTCCTCGATCACCAGCACCGCGTCGAAATAGGACAGGCCCGGCCCGCCCCATTCCTTCGGGACGGTCAGGCCGGTGAAGCCGGCCTGCTGCATGCGGGCGACCATCGGCCAGGGATATTGCTCGGATCTGTCGGTCGCGGCGGCCTGGGCGGCGGCTTCCTTGGCGAGTTCGCGCGCCTTGTCGCGCAGCCGGGCCTCGGCGTCGGTCAATCCGTGCATGGTGTCACCCTCCCCTGATGCGGCGCTCGATCGCCTCGGTCGCGGCGCGGTCGAGCCGCAGAGCCTTGGCGAAATCGTCGAGCCAGGCGCGTTCGGCGCCTTCGATGGAAGCCGCGCCGGCCACCGCCGCGGCATAGAGTTGCGCGGCCAGCATCGGGTCCGATGCCTCGCGCGCCAGGGCCTCGGCTGTCGCGCCGCGACCGAATTCCGCCAGCACGGCGTCACGCCCGGCCGGGGTCAGCCCAGCGGCATCGAGCTGGTCGGCGATACGAGCGCGCTCGTCGGAATCGACCTGCCCATCGGCCTTGGCCGCGGCGATCATGGCGCGGAGCATCAGCAGGCCCTCGCGGTCCTCGGCGGCGACCGGCGGTGGCGCGGGCACGCCGGGCACCGGGTTCCAGGCGCCCGATGACGCGGGCTTGCCCGCAGGCGCGGCGCCACCCCAGGGCCCGCCGGCGGATGGAACGCTGGCGCGGGCCGGGGCGGGCTTGCGGGCGGTGGTTCCGGCCGGGGCGGTTTTGGCTGGCACCGGGTCGCCCCAGCCGCCAACATCCGGCTGGCCGCCACCGCGTCGCGGCGGGGGCGCAGGCGGCGGGGCCTGCTGCTGCGACTTGGCCATCGCTTCGATCGCCACGCCGACCAGCATGCCGAGCGCGCGGCCGAGATCCTGCTTGCCGCCACCGCGCCGGCGCGTGCCGCGCGCAGGCTGGCCGCCGCCCAGCATGGCGCCGAGCACGCCGCCGAGGTCGAACTGCGCCATCGCCCCGATCCCTTCCCGAGTCGTGCTTTGCTACAGGCCGCGCAGGGCTGCCGCAATGGGCGGCACAAGCGTGCGGAATTCCTCCGCCCGCGGGCTGCGCACCCGCCAGGCAAGCGCGATGCGCCGCCCGAAGGTGCCCGCCAGCGGCCGCACCGTGACGTCGGCCCCCGCGGTCACGCCGCCGGTGACGGCGAGGTCGGGCAGCAGCGTCATGCCGAGCCCGCCGCCGACCATCTGCACCAGCGTGTGCAGGGAGGTAGCGGCGAATTCCTCCGATGCCGCCGCCCCGGGCAGGCCGCAGGCGGACAGCGCATGGTCGCGCAGGCAATGGCCGTCCTCCAGCAGCATCAGCCGTTCGCCGGTCAGCGCCTCGGGCGGGATCTCGGCCATGGTGGCCAGGTGATGGCCGGGCGGCAGGGCGACGTGGAAGGGGTCGTCGGCGATGGTCACCGTTTCCACATCGCCGCAATCGCAGGGCACGGCGAGTAGCAGCAGGTCGAGCCGCCCGGCATCCAGCCCTTCCACCAGGCGCTCGGTGATGTCCTCCCGCAGCCAGAGCCGCAGGCGCGGATAGGCTTCGCGCAGGCGCGGCATCAGGCGCGGCAGCAGGAAGGGGCCGATGGTCGGGATGGTCCCGAGGCGCAGCGGGCCGGTCAGCGGGTCGCGCGCCGTCTCCACCGTTTCGACCAGCGCGGTCAGGGCCGCGAGCGCCGTGCGTGCGCGCGCGACCAGTTCGCGGCCAAGCGGGGTGAAGACCGGGCGCTTGCCGCCGGTGCGTTCCAGCAGCGCGGCATCGAGCTGGCGTTCGAGCGCGAAGATGCCGGAGGACAGGGTTGATTGCGTCACCGCGCAGGCGGCGGCCGCTCGGCCGAAATGGCTGTGCGCGGCCAGGGCAACGAGGTAGCGGAGTTGCTGGGGACTCGGAAGGGCGGTCATCGGCGCTGAACATTACGACGATCGCGAATACCGCCAGGGCACGGAATGCAGGGCGGCCATGCGCGCCGCGTCCCCGCTTTCTGGCCCGATGCGGGCATCGGGCCGCGAGCGCACAGCGCGACCGCGCCCAGACCGTTCGTCGCTGCCAGCGCACCAGCGCAGGGCGCGAAGGCAAGCCGCGCGGATGCGCGGCGCCCGCCGTTTGAGGGATAAAAAATCAGCCTGAGGCTTCGCCTCAGGCGGCGTCGGCGCCTTCGCCACTGCCGAGGCCGACCAGCGCCGCGCGATCCGTGAGCTCGATCCCGGAATGTCCGTGCAGGCGGATCCAGCCGCGCTTGCGGAAGGCGGAGATGGCCCGGCTCACGGTTTCCAGCGTCAGGCCGAGGAACTCGCCGATATCGGCCCGCGTGGCCGGCAGGTCGAAGACGGGGCCGACATGCTTGCGGCGCTCCTGCGCCTCGGCGAGGGAGACGAGGAAGGCGGCGACCCGTTCCTCCGCGCTGAAGCGGCCGAGCGCGAGAATGTGATCCTGGCTGGCCGCCAGTTCCGTGATGCACAGGTCCAGGAAGCGGCGTTCCAGCACCGGGTAGCGCCGGAAAAGCTGTTCGAGACGGCGGCGGTCGAGCCGGCAGACGGTGCCGCGCGTCAGCATTTCGGCGCCGAAGGCGTATTCGGTGGCCGGCGTGAAGCCGAGGATGTCGCCCGCGAAGCGGAAGCCGATCACCGCCTGCCGACCGTCCGGCAGCACGCGCGTCAGCCGTGCCATGCCTTCGGTCAGCGTATAGACATAGCGGGCCGGATCGCCCTGGCGGAAGACGGCGTCACGCGTGTCGAGCGACAGCCGTTCGCTCTCGCCCGCCATGTCGTCCAGTGCCGCGACATCGAGCGGCGCGCACAGCCCGATCGAGCGAGAGCCGCATTTCACGCAGACATCCGCTTCGGCGCCGAGGCCATCCATCAGGGCACGGGTGCTGTCGAGAGGATGCATGATTCCCGTTCACCTGGCTCGGCGGGTTCTCGGCCGCCGGCTCCCTCCGGTCAAGCGACCGCGCGTGGCAGTTTCCCCGGGCCGTTGAGGTAGATCAAGAACAAACGCATATTCGGCGTGTCGAGCAGGCGCGCGTCAGGCGCATGCCGGTCGCGGCGCCCGTCGCTTGCATGCCTTCGCCTGGTGGCGACACTGGCGGAACCGTTCCGCAGGAAGACCACATGACCCAGACCGCGCCCGCCTTCCGTCTCGACGGCAAGCGAATCCTCGTCACCGGTGCTTCGCTCGGCATCGGTCAGGCCATCGCGCTGGCCGCCGCGGCGAGCGGCGCGACGGTGGTGCTGGCCGCGCGCCGGCGAGCGGGGCTGGAGGAGGTCGCGGCGGAGATCGCCGCATCGGGCGGCGTGGCCGAGGTGCTGCCCTTCGACGCGGCCGACCCGGCGGCGATCCGCGCGGCGGTCGCGGCAGCGGGCGCGCTGGATGGCCTGGTGAACAATGCCGGCAGCGTGACGCGCGAACCCTTCCTCGATGCCAGCGAGAGTGAGATGGACCGTGTCCTCTTGCTCAACGTGAAGGGTGCCACGATCGTCGCGCAGGAAGTCGCGCGCGCCATGGTCAAGGCCGGGCGCGGCGGGTCGATCGTCAACATGGCCTCGGTCGCCGGGCTGGTGGGGTCGCGCAACCGCAGCCTCTATGCCGCGACCAAGCATGCGGTGATGGGGCTGACCCGCGCGATGGCGCTGGAACTCGGGCCGAAGGGCATCCGCGTCAATGCGGTCTGCCCGGGGCTGGTCAACACGCCGCTCGCTGCCGATCTGATGGCGGACGAGACATTCGTCGCGGCGACGCGCGCGCGCATCCCGCTCGGGCGCATCATGGAACCGCAGGACATCGCCGGGCCGGCGGTGTTCCTGTTGTCGGAAGCATCGTCCGGCATCACCGGCATCGCCTTGCCGGTCGATGGCGGCGTCACGGCGGAGTAGGCAATATGCCCGTCACGGTCCAGGTCTGCGGCGCCGCGCGCACCGTCACCGCGCTGTCGCTGCTGTTCGAGACACCCCGCGCGCGCTTCCTCGTCGATTGCGGCCTGTTCCAAGGCCCCAAGACGCTGAAGGCGCTGAACTGGGAGCCCTTCCCCTACAATCCGCGCGAGATCGACGCGGTGCTGCTGACGCATGCGCATATCGACCATTCCGGCCTGCTGCCGCGCCTGGTGAAGGAAGGCTTCCGCGGCCGCATCCACGCCACCGCGCCGACGGTGGACCTGTGCAGCGTGATGCTGCCGGATTCAGGGCATGTGCAGGAGATGGAGGTCGATCACTTGAATCGCCGCAACCGCCGGCGCGGTCATGGTGCGGTGGAACCGATCTACACTGCCGCCGACGCCGCCGTAGCGGTGCGCGCCTTCCGCGCCGTGCCGATGGATCGCTGGCTCTCCTTCGATGAACTCCCCGGCGTGCGCGCGCGCTGGTGGAATGCCGGGCACATGCTCGGTTCCGCCTCGATCGAGCTGGAATTCACCGAGGACGGCGCGCCGCCGCTGCGCGTGCTGGTGTCGGGCGACCTCGGCCCCGATTGCGCGGTGTTCTACGACGATCCGGAGGGGCCGCAGGGCGTCGACCACGTCTTCCTGGAATCCACCTATGGTGACGAGGACAAGCCCTGCGTCGGCCACGACGAACGACGCGACCGCCTCGAAACGCTGGTGAAGGAGGCGATCCGTCCCAACGGCGCGCTGCTGATCCCCGCCTTCGCCGTGGAACGCACGCAGGAGATCTGCTGGGACCTGGTCACGCTGATGCAGGCGGGGCGCATCCCGCAGGCGCCGGTCTTCGTGGACAGCCCGCTCGCCATCCGTGCGACGGAGGTCTTCCTCGACCACACCGCGTCACTCGAGGACGGCGCGTCGGTGAAGCGCGCGCTGCGATCCCCGCTGCTGCACTTCACCGAGACCGGCGCGCAGTCGCGCGCCATCGCCGCGACCGAGGGCTTCCACATCATCGTCGCCGGGTCGGGCATGTGCGATGCCGGGCGCATCCGCCATCACCTCAAGCACTGGCTGTGGTCACCGGATGCGACGGTGCTGCTGACCGGATATCAGGCGGAAGGCACGCTCGGGCGACTGCTGCTGGAGGGCAAGCAGGAGGTCCGCATCCAGGGCGAGGCGATCCGCGTCGCCGCCACGATCCGCCAGATCCGCGATTATTCCGGCCACGCCGATGCGCCGGAACTCGCGGCGTGGCTGACGGCACGCGGACCGGTCGCGGGCGGGGTGTTCCTGGTGCACGGCGAACCGCCGGCGATGGAGGCGCTGACGCAGCGCATCGGCCAATCGGGCTCGGTGGGCGCGGGCCAGGTGCTGATGCCGGTGCTCGACGAACGCTTCCTGCTGCCCAGGGCCGCGGCGCCGCAGCGCCTCCAAGGGCGCCCACGTCGCGCCGATCCAGCCACGGCCGGCCGGCCCGACTGGCACAATGCGCGCGCCGCCCTGCTGCTCGGCATCGAGGATGCGATCGACCGCGCACCCGATCCGGCGTCGCGCGACAGGTTGATGGCGGCACTGCGGGGCGTGCTGGAAGCCAACCGGCGAAACGGCCGGTAGCGCGCATGGCGTTCAGGTGGAATCACCTGAACGCGCGGGATGCCCGCAAAGACGACACCCCGGACCATGCCGCGCGAAGGCATGTGGACGTGCATGCTCCGCGCATCCGACTCGGCGTCATGGCATTCTCCCCTGCGGGTCTTCGCAGGGGATTTGGCCGCTCAGCCCCGCCGCACGTTCCAGAAGGTCGCGAACCCTTCCTGCACGCCGGTGATGTTGCTGCGATAGGCGGTGGGCTGAAGATACTGTCCGGTCGGGTAGTAGGGCACCTCCCGCATCGCTTCGATCTGGATGTCACGGCAAATCGCCTGCTGCGCCGCGAGGTCCGGCGCGCGGAACCAGGCGTCACGCAACTCCTCGATGCGCGGCATGGTCGCCCAGCCGGCGTAGCCGGCCTCTCCGTTGCCACGCAGCGCGATATGGCCGGCGGGGTTCAGCCAGTCGGTGCCCGCCCAGTTGGTCATGAAGGCGGACCAGCCGCCGTCGGATACCGGCCCCTTGCGGTTGCGCCGCTGCAGCATGGCGTTGAACTCGACCGAGTAGATCTCGACATTCATCCCCGCCTGCTTGAACTGGTCGGCGATGACGGCGCCCATCGCCGCATTGGGCTGCGAGGTGGACGGGATCATGAACAGCACCGTCTCCCCGCGATACCCCGCGGCGCGCAGATCGGCCTGGACCCTGGCGTAGTCGCGCGGGCCGCGCAGCGGGTCCAGCCCGGCCTCGGAGGCCATCGGCGTGCCCGGCCCGAAGAAGCCGAGCGGCACGCGGTACAGGCTCGTCTCCTCCGCGCCCACCAGCGCCTGCATGCAGGCCGTCTGGTCGATCGCGCCCCACAGCGCACGACGGATCGCCGGATTGTTGAACGGCGCCTGGAGGTGGTTCACCCGCACCATGCCGACGAAGCCCGACGGGTCCAGCACGCGCACCGTGACACCGCGCGCGCGGCGCATCTGCGGCAGCAGGTCGTGATAGGCGTATTCCTGCCAATCCGCCTCACCCGCCACCAGGGCGTTGGTCGCCGTCGCCGGGTCGGGCATGACACGCCATTCGACGCGGTCGAAATGCACGACCTTGGGCCCGGAGGTCCAGCCGCCCGGCCCGTCGCGCCGCGGCAGGTAGCGGTCGAACTTCGTATAGACCAGCAGCGATCCCGGCACGCGTTCATCCGCCTGGAAGCGGAAGGGGCCGCTGCCGATCAGCTCCGGCACCTGGCGGAACGGGTCGGTATTCGCTAGCCGCTCCGGCATCATGGCGCAGACCGGCACGGACGCCTTGCCGAGCGCGATCGGCAGCAGCGGGAAAGGCTGCTTCAGGCGGAACAGGATGGTGCGGTCATCGGGGGAGGAAAGCTCATCGGTCGCCGCCATCAGCGTCTCCCCGAAGGGATCGCGCCGCGCCCAGCGGCGGATGGAGGCGACGCAGTCGCGCGCCAGCACCTTCTCCCCGTCGTGGAACAGCAACCCGTCGCGCAGCGTCAGGGTCCAGCGCCTGCCGTCATCCTCGATGCGGTGCCCTTCCACCATCTGCGGCGTCGCCGTGTAGGTGGAATCCATGCCGTAGAGCGTGTCGAACACCATGTAGCCATGGTTGCGCGTGGCATAGGCGGTGGTGGTGACGGGATCGAGCGTCACCACATCCTGCTGCGGGCTGAAGCGCAGCGTCGTCGCCGATTGCGCACGCAGCAGGCCTGGCCCGGCCAGCGAGGCGGCGAGGCCCGCACCAGCGCCACGGATCAGGGAACGTCGCTGCATCGTCCAGGCCCTCCTCTCGACTGGGCGCGGTCCCGGTGCCCGCGCCCTGCATTCCGGGATCAGTCAGGCAAGCACGGCGGATGCCAGTCTGGCGTCGCGCGGTCGTCTGCTCAAATGCGAAGTCATGCCGGAGCCGAACGGGCGCCTGATGGCGACGGCCCCCTGACGCGATGCCGGCGCACCCCACATCAAGGGCATGCACGACGCCGCCCTGATCTGGTTCCGGCAGGACCTTCGGCTCGCCGATAATGCAGCCCTCGCCGCGGTGCAGGACCGGCCCGTGCTGCCGGTCTACATCATTGAGGACGGCCCCCGCGCCCCGGGCGGCGCGTCGCGCTGGTGGCTGCATCACAGCCTGGTCGCGCTCGGCCGGTCGCTGGCCTCGTGCGGCGCGCCGCTGGTGGTGCTGCGCGGCGACCCGCGGCGGCTGATCCCGGACCTCGCCGCGCGGATCGGCGCGGCCGAGATCCATGCGGGCCGCCAGACAGAACCCGCATCCCGCCACCGCGATGCGGAAACCCACGACGCCCTGCAACGCGCCGGGCGGCGCCTGGTGCTTCACCGCAACGCATTGCTGCACGAACCGCATCGGGTCCGCACCGCCGCGGGCAAGCCCTTCGCGGTCTTCACGCCCTTCGCGCGCGCCGTCTCGGCCCTGCTGGAGGGCCTGCCACGGCCGCTGCCCGCGCCCGGGCGGCTGGCACCCGCGCCCGGTACGCCGGCCGGGCTTCGCGCGGAGGAATTCGGCCTGCTGCCCGCCCCGCCGCAGCCGGACTGGGCGCAGGAGTTCCCGGCCCATTGGACACCGGGGGAGGCCGGCGGCGCGGGGCGCCTCGCCACCTTCCTGCGCGAAGGTCTCGCGCAATACGACACAAGGCGCGACGCGCCGGCGGCCGAATGGGGCACCTCCGGCCTGTCGCCGCACCTGCATCTGGGGGAGGTCTCGCCCCGCCAGGTCTGGCATGCCGCCCGGGCGCAGGGTGGCGCGGGGCTCGAGACCTTCCTGAAGGAGGTGTTGTGGCGGGAATTCTCCCACCACCTCCTCTGGCACCGGCCGGAGATGCCCGTGCAGCCGCTGCGGCCGGAATACAGGGCCTTCCCCTGGCGCAGCGATGCCGCGATGCTGCGGGCCTGGCAGCGCGGTCGGACCGGCTACCCGATCGTCGATGCCGGGATGCGCCAGCTCTGGCGCAGCGGCTGGATGCACAACCGGGTCCGGATGATCGTCGCCTCCTTCCTCGTGAAGCACCTTCTGCAGCCCTGGCAGTCGGGCGAGGCCTGGTTCTGGGACACGCTGGTCGATGCCGACCTCGCGGCCAACGCCGCATCCTGGCAATGGGTGGCGGGCTGCGGGGCGGATGCCGCACCATATTTCCGCATCTTCAACCCCGTGCTGCAGGGCGAGAAATTCGACCCCGAGGGTGTCTATGTCCGGCGCTGGTGCCCGGAACTGGCGCGCCTGCCCGACCGCTTCATCCACCGCCCGCATGACACGCCGGACGCCGTCCTGCGCGGCGCGGGCGTGGCGCTCGGCCGCGATTATCCGGCGCCGGTGATCGGGCTCAGCGAAGGGCGCGCCCGCGCACTCGCAGCCTTCGCCGCCATCAGGGGGGCGGGCGTCGCGTGACGCCCTCGCCCGACAGCTTGCGCGCCGCGGGCTTCACCGGGTTGCGCGTGGTGGGCGACGTGCATGGCGATGCGCGAGGCTTCGATGCCGCCGTGGCGGGGGCCGAGGCAGCGGGCCTGTTCGTCATCCAGCTCGGCGACCTGACGGATCACGGGCCGGACAATCCCGCCGTGCTGCGCAGCATGTTCGCCGCCATGGATGCGGGGCGCGGCATGTTCATCCTCGGCAACCACGACCACAAGCTGCGGCGCGCGTTGCTCGGCCAGTCCGTGCGGATGGACCGCGACGGGCTCGGCCGCACGCTGGACCAGATCGCCGACGCGCCCGATGGCCCGGCGCTGAAGGCGCGCGCCATCGCCGAGATCGGCCGCGCGCCGGCCTGGCTGTCCTTCGGTCGGCTCCTCTGCGTCCATGCCGCCTTCCATGACGGCATGCTGCAGCAGGCGCCGCCGCCCGATGCGGGGGCGACGAAGCCCGAGGGCCTGGTCGGGCGCGCCATCTTCGGCCAGGTCACCGGCCGGCGCGCGGCGGATGGCTTCCCGATCCGCCTGACCGGCTGGGTCGATCGCATCCCGGCCTGGCTGACCGTGCTGGTCGGCCACGACACACGGTCGCATGACGGGCGGCCGGTGACGATGACCGGGCTCCGCGGCGGGCGCGCGATCTTCCTCGATACCGGCGCCGGCAAGGGCGGCGCGCTCGCCTGGCGGGATTTCACGCTGGCTGAGGCCGGGATTGATGCGTCGCAGGGGCGCGCGCCGCTCATGACCGCCTGACGGCGGCGGGCACTGCCGGGCACGGGTCATCGCCGGATCGCCCACGCACGCGACCGGCAGCCGTAATCGCATCCTCGGCGAGATGCCGCATCGCGGACAACGGCGCGAGGGACGGCGATAATCCGCCCGCACCGGGGCCTCTCCGGTGTACGCTGTCGGCCCCATGCCATCCCCTCACAGGACGCGCCATCCGCTGCCGATCCGAGCCGGGCGCCAGGACACCGAGGCGGAGCGCCGCCTCGATGGCGCGATCCTCGGCGCCGGGCTGGCCGCGGCCATCGCAGGCTGCATCGCCATCGCGCTGACCCTTCCGGCCGATGTGCGGACGGGACCGGTGCTGGCGCTCGGCTTCTATGGCCTCGCGCTGATTGCCATGCTGGCCGTTGCGCTCGCCTACAACCTCGCGCGCGGGGTGCGGGCGCGGGCGACGCTGCGGCGGCTCGACCACGCCGCCATCTTCCTGATGATCGCAGGCACCTACACCCCCTTCGCGCTGGTCGCGATCGGCGGCAGCTGGGGCTGGGCGCTAATCACCTTCGTCTGGGCCGGATCGCTCGCGGGGATGGTGTTGAAGCTGGCCTGGCCACACCGCTTCGAGCGCGCCTCCATCGTCGCCTATCTCGCGCTGGGCTGGGCGTTGCTCGGCGCCGCGCCGGCAATACTGGAACATGTGCCAACCGGCGCGCTGGTGCTGCTGGGCGTCGGCGGCGTGCTCTACAGCGCCGGCGTGGCCTTCCACGTCAGCCGGCGCATGCCCTTTCAGAACGAGGCCTGGCATGGCTGCGTGGTGGCTGCCGCGGGCTGCCACTTCGCCGCAGTGATGATGGCGGTGCTGCCGGTCGCGTGATCAGGACCAGAGGCGCGCATTCGCCAGTTCGTCCGCGATGCGCTCGGCGGCCGCTTCCAGCAGCGCCTCCCCCTTCTCCGCCGAAGCCGAGCGCGCGTCGCCGATCACACCCGAGGGCGTCACATCCTTGAAGGAGCGGCGGCGGATCATCGCCGCGGGCTGGCCCTCCGGCCGGGTGGAATGCGGGCCGTAGGCCTCGCCCAGCCGGTCGCTGCGCACCGCCTCGGGCAGCAGGGTCATGACCATCGAGGTCTCGGCCTCGCAGGCGTGCATGACGTTGGATTGCCGTTCGAGGATGGGGGCGAACGCATCGCCGGCAAGATGCCAGTAGGTGCCGGCAGCGACCGCGATGCCGGATTCGGCCTGGCACTCGCCGGCAATGACGGCGACCGCCTCGGCATTGCCGCCATGGCCGTTCAGCAACATGACGCGCTTGAAGCCGGCGCGCGCGGCGGAACGGACGACACCCTTCAGCACCGCCGAGAAGGCCGCGAAGTCGAGCGTGACGGTGCCCCCGAAGGCGACGTGATGCTCGGCGAGGCCGGTCCACACGCAGGGCATCACCACCACGGGCTTGCCCATGGCGGCCATGCGGTGCGCGACGCGCTGGGCGACGCCGTTGGCGCAGATGATGTCCACGCCGGTCGCCAGGTGCGGCCCATGCTGTTCCAGTGACGCGACGGGCACGATCACCAGCGCGCCTTCCGCCGCGCGGGCATTGAGCTCGGCGAAGGTGAGCTTCATCCACTCGATCTCGGTATCCTGCGCCATGGCATCCTCCGTCGCATCCGGCGCGGCGGAGGATGGCGCCGGCGCAACCGGGCGTCGAGGTGCCCGGCCCGCACCGCGGGCGACCCGTCGTCGCGCCGGGGGATGCATCGTTCCCGGCGCGGACAGGCTCGCCCCGGCAGCCGCGACAGGCGCGATGGTCCATGGCAGGATGGGCGGGATATGCGTCAGCTCCTCCTCCTGCGCCACGCCAAGTCCTCCTGGGACGATCCGCTGCTCGCCGACCATGCGCGGCCGCTCAACGCGCGCGGGCGGCGCGCCGCGACCGCGATGGCGGCGGCGATGCGCGACCTCGGCCTGTCGCCCGATGTCGTGCTCGTCTCCTCCGCACGGCGCACGCTGCAGACGCTGGAAGCGATCTCGCCCTTCGCCGACAGCCCGCTGATCGAACCGATGGACGACATCTACCTCGCCCCGTGGCAGCGGCTGCTAGAACTGCTGCGCCAATCGCCGGAGACGGCGCGCAGCGTGCTGCTGATCGGCCACAATCCGGGGCTGCACGACCTGGCCCTGGCACTGGCCGGGCCGGCGGCGATGGCGGGGCCGGCCGCCGTCGCGGCGCGCCGCATGGCCGATGGCTTCCCGACCTGCTCCCTGGCGGAATTCGCCGTGGCGACGCCCTGGCGTGACCTCGCGGATGGCGGCGCCCGCCTCGTGCGCTTCCTGATCCCCGCGGATTTGCCCGAGGCCGTGCTGTGACCTTCCCGGCCGACGCCGCGGGGACCAGCCGGGCGCCGGTCGCAGAGACTGACGCCGAGGCCACGCCGGCCGAACCCGCACCCAGTCCCACGCCGGCCGAGGCGGAACCGGTCACGCTCGACTTCGAATTGCCGGCCGAGGCCGCGGCGCGCCTGGGGCGGCTGCCGGCGATCGCCGCGCTGCGCAGTGGCCGTGCCCGCGGCAGCGCGACATCGATCATGTGGTTCGACACCGCCGATGGCAGGCTCGCCGCCGAAGGCCAGGTCGTGGAGGCACCCGCGCGCGGCCCCCGCCTGCTGCTCCGCACGCTGCCCGAGGCGACCGAGGCCTGGCATCCCGCCTGCCCGCCTGCCCTGCTGCGCCGCCTCGCGCCCGAGGAGACGCCGGAGGCGTGCGGCGGCGATGCGCTGGCCGCCATCGCGGCCTTTGCCGGACGCCAGCAGCTGTCCCGACTGGAGACCGCGCATGGCATGGTCCAGGCCGCGCTGCTGGAGGGCAGTCTGCGCAGCCTTGAGACGGAACAACCGGTGGCACGGCTGTCGCTGACCGGGCCGTTGCTGGGTGTGGTCGCGGCGGCGGGGGGGGGGGGGGGGG
>NZ_JBYCZL010000028.1:0-71008 GCF_057586215.1 Roseomonas sp. SRI_022 | reverse complement strand
CGCGGCGGATCGGGCTCGGCCGCGCCGGCAGGTTCAGCCGGTGTGCCTTGCCCACCACGGCATTCTTCGAAATGCCCATTCGACGGCCAATCTCGGCCGTCGAATGCCCCTCGGCCCAGAGCGCCTTCAGGCGCTCGATCGCTTCCGCGGTCCAGTCCATCGCGATCGTCCCCCTACTTCCCCCTGACACAAGATACGGTAGGCCATGACCATTGGGGGACACAAGTTCTGCGATGCCATGCAGCTGAAATTTCCTGTGGACAAGCCAGGGGACAAGTCAGGCCAAACACAGCATCGATACTTGCAAATTAAAAGTTGCAAATTGCAAGTTTCTGCCCTCCCATGCCGCCCGCCACCACCGGACGCCCCCATGCGACCCACCGATTTCGGCGCCATGCGCTGCCCCGTCGCTCGCGCCATGGCCGTGCTCGGTGAACGCTGGACCATGTTGATCCTGCGGGAAGCCTTCTGCGGCACCACCCGCTTCGACGGCTTCGCCACCAACCTCGGCATCGCCCCCAACATCCTTTCGAC
Source organism: Roseomonas sp. SRI_022 (assembly GCF_057586215.1). Lineage (NCBI taxonomy): Bacteria > Pseudomonadati > Pseudomonadota > Alphaproteobacteria > Acetobacterales > Roseomonadaceae > Roseomonas > Roseomonas sp. SRI_022. The sequence goes on along the minus strand of NZ_JBYCZL010000028.1, from coordinate 70,474 downwards.
GCGCCTCGCGCATCTGGTGGAACAAGGGCTGTTCGAACGCGTCCGCGACGGCAGCCGCCACGCCTACCAGCTGACCGATCGCGGGCGGGACGCCTTCACGCTCTACCTCGCCATCCGCGACTGGGGCGCCCGCCACTTCTCCGGTCCCGAGGGCCCGCCCACCATGATGATCGACCGCGCCACCGGCGCCCCCGTCCTCGCCCAGCCGCCGCGCCGCGCCGATGGCAGCGCGATCGCCCCCGGGGATGTCCGCATCCTGCCCGGCCCCGGCGCCAATGCGGCGATCCACCGCCGCTTCGGCACGCTGGCGGACCAGGCGGGCGCCGACCAGATGGCGGCCGACGCCCATGAATGACGCCGCCGGCTTCGCCCCCGTCATGCCCACCACCCGGGACCGCCTGCGCCGCATCCTCGCTTTGGCGGCGCCGACCACGCTGCTGGCCGCCACGCAGGTCGCAGCACTGCTGATCGAACCCTGGCTCGCCGCGCGGCAGGGCACGCTTGCTTTGGCAGGCTGGGCGCTGGTGCTGCCCTTCGCCCTGCTGCTCGGCCAGATGACGGCGGGTGCGATGGGCGGCGGCGTCGTCTCGGCCATCGCCCGCGCGCTGGGCGCCGGCAAGCGGGACGAAGCGGCGGCACTCGCCACCCATGCCCTGGTCATCGCGTGCGCCGGCGCGGCGTTGTTCGCCGTTCCGCTTGCCATTTTCCCGCGCAGCCTGCTCGGCCTGATCGGCGGGGCGGAGACCGCCGAGGCAGCCGCCGCCTATTCCGCCTGGCTGTTCGGCGCCGGCGCGCTGCCGACCTGGCTGACCAATACCCTCGCCTCGATCCTGCGCGGCGGCGGCCGCCATGCACTCGCCGCGCGCGGGGTGATCGGCGCCTGGATCGTCTATCCGCCGCTCGCCTGGCTGCTGATCGAACCGGCCGGCATGGGGCTCGCCGGCGCGGGGCTTGCCTTCGCACTCGCCATGACGGGGGCGGCGCTGATCATGGCTGCGGCGGTGATGTCCGGCGGCGCGGGCTTCACGCCGTCGCTGCGCACGCCGCTGCGCAAGGCGCTGTTCCACCGCATCCTCGCGGTCGGCCTGATCGCCTGCATCATGGCGACGATCGCCAACCTCGCCACCATCCTGGTGACGGCACGCATCGCCGGGCACGGCGCGGCGGCCGTCGCCGGCTACGGCATCTCGGCGCGGATGGAGTTCCTGATGATCCCGCTCGCCTTCGGCGTCGGCTCGGCGCTGACCGCGCTGGTCGGGCGCGCCGTCGGCGGCGGGGACTGGGCCGAGGCGCGGCGCATCGCCTGGACGGGTGGCGGCCTCGCGCTGGCCGTCACCAGCGCCATTGCCATCCCGGTCGCCATCTTCCCCGCCGCGACCGCCGCCGCCTTCACGACGGACCCCGCCGTGCGCGCCATCGCCACCGAGGCATTGTCCATCATCGCCTGGGCCATGCCCGGCTTCGGCATCGGCATGGCGTTCTACTTCGCGGCGATGGGCGCGGGGCGCATGGCGTTTCCGGTGGCGGCGGGGCTGTCGCGGATCGGGCTGGCGGTCGGCGGGGGATGGGTTCTGGCGGACCTGCTGGGGTTCGGGCTGGCCGGGCAGTTCACGGCCGTGGCGCTGGGGATCACGGCCTATGGGGCGCTGTGCGCGGCGGCGGTGCGTCCGGGAGTCTGGGGCCCACGGTGAGGCCGGGCGCGGTCCCGGGGATCGTTTGAGAATGCGCCGCATGGCGCGCGCATTCCGAATGCCGGCGCCGCCCCGCACCGGAGACGCAGCGACAGTATCCTGAACGAGCGGCCGGGCGGATGCCGTGGCCGATCCGGCCACTCGGCCCCGCGATGGAGCAGGCGCCGCAGCACCCCCTCCCCGCGCCGCGTCGCCAGCCACCCGCTCACTGCCCCTGAAACGGCTTGGACTTCGCCGCCCGGCGGCGGATAGTCGCGCGGGGCGCGATGGGGGGCTTGGTGACCGCGAAGCAGGGCCAGGGGATCGACGCCTTCCCGCCGGCACTGCGCGCGCTGCTTAAGGCCGAGCTCGCCGCAGGCAACACAATCGTCGAGACGGGCCAGGGATCGCCAGCGCCACCCGTCGGGGCCTGGGCGCGGCTCGCGCGCCGCGTGACGACACGGCCGCGCGCGGCAACGCCGGAACTCGGCTTCCGTGACCGGCAATCCTCGCTGTGGTCGGGCGAATGGACCGATCCGCGAGGCTTCTTCTTCGTGCTGGAACCGCCCGCACCGCCACCGCCCATGCCCGACATGGACGCCATCCGCCGCGCCGCGCAGCCGGCCCCGGCGCCCCCGCCGGCCACCCCGCAGCGCCTCACCATCACGGTCGATCATCGTGGCGAGATGCTGACCTGCCGGGAGGGCGGGCGCGTCGCCACCATCATCTGCACCTTTTCCGGCGCCCCGCGCCTGGTGCCGCGCACGCTGGAAGGCTGGTGGATCCCGGCCGAGCGCCGATCCGAACCCATGGCGCCGGAGGAGCGCGCCGCCCTGGTCGCGCGGATCGCCGAACAGTGCCGCGGCCTCGGCATGGCCGACCTGACCATCGAGGACTGACCGAGGACATTCGACCCATGAACTGGCTCGCTGCGATCTTCCTCGGCCTGCTGACGGGCCTGATCGGCGGCTTCTACGCCGGCTACGTCGCCGACCGCGCGGTGCCCTGGCTCCGCATTTCCTCCTTCGAGGGCAATTCCGGCTACTTCGTCGTCCTGATGGGAATCCTCGGGTTCCTCGGCGCCACGGTGGTGGGGATCACGACCTGCCGGCTGGTGGGCCATGCCGGGGAAGGCGGCGTCGCACGGGGCTTCGGGGCCTCCCTGCTGGTGGTGCTGGTGCTGATCACCGGGGCGGGGGCGCTCGCCTGGCTGAAGCGGGACGTGGCACCCCTGGTGGGTGGGCAACCGATCGACGTGGCGCTGGAGATCCGCATGCCGGTCGGAGCCGAGCGGCCCTCCTCCGTGCCCTGGGAGGAGGCGTACATCCACCTCGCCTCCGGTGTGGTCCCGAGCACCCGCGGCGGCAGCGTGAGGTCGGAGGAGCTGCGGCTCGAGGACGGGCAGTGGATCCTGCCCGGCCGCGTCCCGCTGACCATCTCGGAGGCGCCCCGCGTGCTGAGCATCGGGCGGCTGCTGCCGGAGACGCTCTATGCCGACCTGCCCGTGCCGGCGCGGCCCGCGGCGCTCGACGAGGCCTGGAGCCCCTGGATCGCGACCCGGGTCGAGCCGGGCACGACGTCACCCGTTCCCGGGGATTTGCCCCAGGTTCGCTATCGCGTGGAGCGGCGCGCCCCGCCGCCCCCGCCGCCGCCCCCGGAACCGAGCGAGGCCGACCGCCGGCGTGCCGCCTTCGCCGCCCTGCCGGCCGATGCGCCGACCGTGGAGGTCCTCGCCTTCGTCTCCGCGATATGGCGCGACGAGGTGTACGACCAGGCGCTCCGCATCGCCCGTGCCCGCCCGGATTTCGTGGCCGCCCTCGCCGCGCGCATCGCCGCGCCGGAGCATGAGGCGGCGCGCGACGCGATGTATGTGATCGGGGAAATGCGGCCCGCACCGACCGAACTCGGCGGCGCCGTGCGCGCCCGCGCGGCCGAGGTGGTGCGTATCGCCGAAAGCATCGATCCGGCGGCAGAGGACAGCCGCGACCGGCTCTATGCCGAGGCGCATGAGCTGGCCATCGGCATCGTCGCTGCCGCCTTCGGGCTGCGCGCGGCCGGCGTGGACTTGGGGCCTGAGTTGCGCGCCATGGCCGAGGCCTGCCGCCCGCGGGAGAAACAGCCGCCGCACGCCATCGCCGACGCGGCGGACCGCGTGGCGGCCTATCTCGCGGAGGGACTGCCGGCGAAATAGGCAGGGGTGGACGGTCACGCCGGCGTTCGTATCGTTGCCTGGGCGGCGCCTGCTGCGGGTCGGTTCGTCCCGCAGATCGTGCCCGGTCAGTTCGGGGCCTGCTTCAGCAGCGCCCCACCCAGAGCCGGAGCGCCTTGCGGAACCTCGATCCCGCCCTCACGCGGTCAGCTCGGGATCTGGGCGGGATAGCAGCGCGGCAATGGACCCCTTGGCCGTCGCCTGGCTGGACAGGCCCTCGTGTTCCCATTATGTTCGCATCATCAACTGGGCAATCCGCACCGTCAGGCACGCCCCGACCGCGATAAAGGCCTAAAGCGCCAAAAAACCTAAAAGTTTAAAGTAACTCAACCCGGAGTTGCCAAGCCGATCGCGGTCCAGGGGCCCGTTGGCCCCTGGTGGGGTGAGGTCCGGAGAGGGGCGACGCCCCTCTCCGGCGCGCATCTCACCGCTCAACGCACATCGCGACGCCCATCCCGCCGCCGATGCACAGCGTGGCGAGGCCCTTCTTCGCCCCGCGCTTCTGCATCTCGAACAGCAGGGTGGTCAGCACGCGCGCCCCGGACGCCCCGATCGGGTGGCCGAGTGCGATGGCGCCGCCGTTGACGTTGACCTTGGAGGTATCCCAGCCGAGGTCCTTGTTCACTGCCAGCGCCTGCGCGGCGAAGGCTTCGTTGGCCTCGATCAGGTCGAGGTCCTCGTGCTTCCAGCCGGCCTTGGCGAGTGCCTTGCGGGATGCCGGGATCGGCCCGGTGCCCATGATGGACGGATCGACGCCCGCGGTCGCCCAGGAGACGATGCGCGCCATCGGCGTGACGCCGCGCTTGGCGGCCTCGGCGGCCGACATCACGACCAGCGCTGCGGCGCCATCATTGATGCCGGAGGCATTGCCGGCGGTGACCGTGCCGTCCTTGCTGAAGGCAGCGCGCAGCTTGGCGAGCACTTCCATCGTGGTCTCGGGCTTGGGGTATTCGTCGTTGGAGACGACGACATCGCCCTTGCGGCCCTTGATGGTGATGGGGATGATCTCGTCGGCGAAGCGGCCGGCCTTCATCGCCTCGCCGGCCTTGCGCTGGCTGTTGAAGGCGAATTCGTCCTGCTCGGCGCGGGTGATCTGGAACTTCTGGGCCACGTTCTCGGCGGTGTTGCCCATGTGGTAGCCGTGGAAGGCGTCCATCAGCCCGTCGCGCAGCATGGTGTCCACCAGCGCCAGGTCGCCCATCTTCTGCCCGGCGCGCAGCTGCTGGGCGTGCGGGGCCTGGGTCATGCTCTCCTGCCCGCCGGCGATGACGATACGGGCGTCGCCAGTGGCGATCTGCTGGGCAGCGAGTGCGACGGCGCGCAGGCCCGAGCCACAAAGCTGGTTGATGCCGAAGGCGGTGTGCTCGACCGGGATGCCGGCGTTGACGGAGGCTTGGCGAGCGGGGTTCTGGCCTGACCCGGCGGCGAGGATCTGGCCGAGGATCACCTCGTCCACCTCCCCGCCTTCGATCTTCGCGCGTTCCATCGCGGCCTTGATGGCGGCCGTGCCGAGGGCATGGGCGGGGAGCGAGGCGAAGGCCCCGTTGAAGGAACCGACCGGGGTGCGGGCGGCGGAGGCGATGACGATCTCGGTCATGACTGGCTGCTCTCCGTTGGCAGGGTATTGACCCGGAACATGCGCCGAGGCGCCGGACGCTACAAGCACACCGCCGTGACTCCCAACCCGAGGTTGATCGGATCCTGACGCCGGATGACACTCGGCTCACGAAGCCGGGAGATATCCTGGAGAAGCTGACTGGCCTCGACCGACGAATTGCACGCGCTGATGCTGCACACGATGAACGAGGCGATCGACAAGCTGCTCGACCGGCCGGATGTCGCGGCGGCGCTACGCCAGGCTGCGCAGCCAGGCGCATAGCGGGCGCCAGAGCGCGGCCTCCGCTCCCGTGCCGGCGACCATGCCGATATGGCCGCCGGCGGCGATGTGCAGTTGCCCTTGCCGTATGCGCGCGGCGGCTGCCTTCGCGGATTCGGGCGGCACGATGCGGTCGCGCTCCGGGATGCCGGTGAAGGCCGGCCCGCTCCATGCGGCCGGGTCGATCACCTGGCCGGCGATGCGCCAGGCCAGCCGCCCGGGTTCGTTGCGGCCGTACCAGCCCGCCAGGCATTGCCGCGCCACCGGGGCGGGCAGCGGTATGCCGTCGTTCAGCCAATCCTCGAGGGCGACGAACAGCGCGGCGCGTTCGCTGTCCGGGCGCAGCCGCGCGAAGGCGCGGAATTTCTGCGCTATGCCGAAGGGGTCCAGCATCGCGAACAGCGACTGAATGGTATCGACGGTCAGCGCGCCGGTTGGCTCCATCAGTGTCTCGAGCCCCGGCAGCAGGGCGGCGGCGGTGCGCGCCCGGCGCGGCCCGTCGGGCCCGGCATGGAAGTCCCAGGGTGTGGCGAGCAGCGCCAGCGCCCGCACCCGGTCCGGCCGGCGCAGTGCGGCGGCGAGCGCGAGCAGCCCGCCCATGCAGTATCCGGCCAGCACCACCGGCCCGGGGGCCGCCATCAGCGCGCGTTCCAGCCGCCCGGCGACGTAGTCGGTCAGGGTGAAGTGCCGCTCCGCCTCGCCCGGCCAGCCCCAGTCGAGCAGCAGCGTGCGGAAGCCCTGCCCCGGCAGCCAGCGCATCAGCGATCGCTCGGGCGTCAGGTCCAGCACATAGGCGCGATTCACCAGGGAAGGGACGAACAGCACGGATGGCCCCTCCCCGCCGAAGTCGAGCATGCGGGACCCGCCCTCGGCCCAGATCGCCGGCGGGTCGGCCATCTCCCGCGTCCAGGGGTGCCGGCGATAGGCAGCGACGCCGGCGATCATCGCCCGGTCCGCCCGGGCAAGGCGCATCAGGACGGCGGTGCCGAAATCCTCAGGCCGGTGGCCGCTTGCCGCGAGGGCGTCGAGGATCCTTTCCCGTTCCGCCCGGCCCGCCTTCGAGATCGGCCAGCCGGCGTTCGAGTTCGGCCAGGCGTTGGACCATGGCATCGCGGGCAGGCTGGTCGCCGCCGCCATGGCCCGCATCCCCGCGAGGCCCAGGTGGAGCGGCAGGGGGCGGGGCCCACGGCGGCGGAGTGGCGCGGTCATCGGTCCAGGGCCGCGCACGAGGCGTCATGGCGGTGGCCGCGCGCATCCATGCCGCCCCGAGCGCAGCCCAGGCGGCCCATTGCTCGGCCAGTTCCGGATCGGCCGCCAGTCCGGCAATCTCGCTTTGCCACAGCGCGATCCAGTCCTCCGCGAGGCTGTCGAGATCCTCAGGGGCTTCCATAGGGTGTTCCTCGCGCCGCGGACCATAACCGCACCAGCGGCCGGAAGGAACGTGCGGAATTTGCTGCTTTCGCTATATCATTTGCCGCTTTCGCTGCACCGCAATCCGCGTGCTAGTGTATGCACGGAACAAAGCAAAGAGCGAGGCGGGATGTCGATGGCCGGCACTACAGCCGCAGGCGGCGCGCAAGGGAGTGACACGTCGGTTCCGCCGGTCGTGGTGAAGAAGTACGCCAACCGGCGGCTCTACAACACCGAGGCCTCGACCTACGTCACGCTCGACGACCTCGCCAAGATGGTGCGCAACGGGCGGGATTTCGTGGTCTATGACGCGAAGTCGGGCGACGACATCACGCGCTCGGTCCTGACCCAGATCATTGTCGAGGAAGAGAGCAAGGGCGGGCAGAACCTGCTGCCGACGGCCTTCCTGCGACAACTGATCGGGTATTACGGGGACAACCTCCAGGGGCTGGTGCCGCGCTACCTGGAATTCGCCATGGCGTCCTTCGGGCGGCAGCAGGACCAGATGCGCCGTACGATGGAACACACCATGGGTGGATTTATGCCCTTCCCCAACATCGACGAGTTGGGCAAACAGAACATGGCGATGATGGAACGAGCCATGAGCCTTTTCGTCCCCTTCGGCCGGCGTGAAGACGCCCCGGCCGAGGTGGACGCGCTGAAGGCCGAGGTGGAGTCCCTTCGCCGCGAACTTGCCATCCTGAAGGATGCGAGGGCGCGTTCCTGAAGTGTTTGGTCACGACTGCGTGTTGCGCGCATAGGTAGAGAAGTAACCTTGCTCGCACACGCATCCCGCGCTAGGATATCATTGTTGCCATGACGATGAATTCAGCCACCCCCTCCGCCGACATCGAAATCGGCGATGATGCCTCGGCGCAGCGCGCGAGCCTCGTCGACCATCATGTCGGTGCCCGCATCCGCGAGCGCCGCACGATGCTTGGGCTGTCGCAGCAGCAGCTCGCGAAGATGATCGGTGTCACCTACCAGCAGGCCCACAAGTATGAGCGTGGGCTGAACCGCATCTCCGCCGGCCGGCTGTTCGAGATCGCCCAGGTGCTCAACGTCCCGGTGTCCTTCTTCTTCGAAGGTCTGCAGCCGGGCGCCGAGGCGCAGCCCGTCTCGGCGCGTCAGCGGATGTTCCTGGAACTCGCGCGCAATTTCGCGCTGATCGACAACGACAAGCACCAGGAAGCGCTGAGCCAGATGGCGCGTGCGCTCGCCGCGCAGTCGCAGGCCCAGCAGCGCGACCGGGACGACTGATCGGCACCGATTTCGCCCGATTTCCGGGCAGATCGCAGATTCTTCGCCCATTGCGGCGCCTTTTGGCGCTCGGCTGCCCACAGCTTAGCCACGGGCATCTATGTTGCTCCGCAGCAACCCGATTGCAGCGGAGACTTCGATGCTTCCTACCCTCAGCCGCCGGCACCTCCTCGGCGGAGGAGCGGCCCTCGGCATGGCCGCGGTGCTTCCCTATGACATCGCCCAGGCGCAGACGCCGAGCGGCAATCTCCGCATCGGCATGACCGCCTCGGCCGTGCCGCTGTCCAACGGCATGCCGGACCAGGGTGCCGAAGGGCACCGCTTCATGGGCGTCACGCTCTACGACCAACTGGTCCAGTGGGACTTGTCGATGAGCGACCGGCCGGCGCCGCTGCGCCCAGGCCTCGCCACCGCCTGGCGGGTCGATCCGGCCAACCCGAAGCGCTGGATCTTCACCCTGCGTGAGGGCGTGAAGTTCCACGACGGCAAGTCCATGACGGCCGATGATGTCGTCTTCTCCTACAACCGCGCCTTCAAGAACGACGCGCCGGAATTCGACGCGCGCGGCTCGGCCCAGGTGCGCGGCCGCATGCCCACCATCGTCAACTGGTACGCCGAGGGCGAGAACACCTTCATCGTCGAGACGCGCACGGTGGACAGCCTGGTGCCCTACGGCGCCACCTGGGTCGGCATCACCCACCGCGCCGCCTGGGAAGCGGCCGGGCGCGACAACGACAAGTTCCTGCAGCAGCCGGTCGGCACCGGCCCCTTCAAGCTGGAAGCCTTCAGCATCCGTGAGCGCGCCATCCTGGTGCGCAACGCGGATTACTGGGAGGCGCGGCGCGTGCCCAAGGTCGCGCGCGTGACGCTGCTGCCGCTGCCCGAGGCCAATACCCGCGTCGCCGCGCTGCGGTCGAACCAAGTGGATTTCATCGAGGCGCCCCCGCCCGATGCCATCCCTTCCCTGCGCCAGGCCGGCTTCAATATCGTCACCAACCAGTACGGTCATAACTGGACATGGCATTTCAACCTGAAGGAGGGCTCGCCCTGGCGCGACGTGCGGGTCCGCCGCGGCGCCAACCTCGCCATCGACCGCACCGGCATGAAGGACATGCTGGCCGGCACGATGCTCGAGGGCGGTGGCCTAGTGCCCGTTGGCGGGCCCTGGAACCCGGTGCGCAGCCCTCGCCTGACCTACGACCAGGCCGGCGCGCGCCGGCTGCTGGCGGAGGCAGGTGTGACGCCGCGCACGCCGCTGCGCACCAAGGTCGCGATCTCCTCCTCGGGCTCGGGCCAGATGCAGGTGCTGGCGATGAACGAGGCGCTGCAGCAGCAGCTCAAGGAAGTGGGCATCGAGATCACCTTCGAGGTGTTCGACTGGAACTCGCTGCTCGGCACTTGGCGCGAGGGCGCAGGCGCGCCGTCGGTGCGCGGCTGCGATGCGATCAACGTGTCCTACACCGCACTCGATCCCTTCACGGCGCTGGTGCGGCTGCTGAAGTCGGATCTGACGCCACCGGCGGCGAACAACTGGGGCTACCTGAATGATCCGTCCTACGACGCGATCATCAATCAGGTGTACCAGACCTTCGAACCGGCGGCGCAGGACGCGCTGCTGAAGCAGCTGCACGACAAGGTGGTGGACGACGCGCTGTTCCTGTTCGTCGCGCATGACATGAACCCGCGCGCGATGCACCGGCGCGTACAGGGCTTCGTGCAGGCGCAGTCCTGGTTCCAGGACCTGACGCCGATCAGCCTCGGGTCCTGACGCGGCCTTGGCGGCGGGCAGGGTCCCGCCGTGACGTCCATCTTCATGCCGGCTGCCGGGCCTTCGTGCCCGGCAGCCGGTCTACCTTCGTAGTCGAGACTCAATCAGGCTGGTTGTTGCGACGCCGATCGGCCTGACGCTGCTGCTGTTCCGCGGCACGGCGCTGCTGCTGTTGTTCGGCAGCGCGGCGTTGTTGTTCCCCAGCCTGGCGCTGCTGCTGCTCCGCCGCACGGCGTTGCTGTTCTATGGCCTGGCGCTGTTGCTGCTCGGCCGCACGACGCTGCTGTTCCATGCCCTGGCGCTGTTGCTGCTCGGCCGCACGACGCTGCTGTTCCATGGCCTGGCGCTGTTGCTGCTCGGCGGCGCGGCGCTGCTGTTCCATGGCCTGGCGCTGTTGCTGCTCGGCGGCGCGGCGCTGTTGCTCCACGGCCTGACGCTGTTGCTGCTCGACCGCGCGACGCTGCTGTTCCACCGCCTGGCGTTGCTGCTGCTCGCCGGCGCGGCGCTGTTGTTCCGCGGCCTGGCGCTGTTGCTGTTCGACCGCGCGACGCTGCTGATCCGCGCCATCTCGCTGCTGCTGTTCGGCAGCACGACGCTGTTGCTCCAAGGCCTGACGTTGCTGCTGCTCGGCTCCACGACGCTGCTGCTCCGCACCATCGCGTTGCTGCTGCTCGACGGCACGGCGCTGCTGCTCCGCACCGTCCCGCTGCTGCTGTTCCACAGCCCGCCGCTGCTGTTCCGCGCCGTCCCGCTGCTGCTGCCGCTGCTCGGCCGCGGCGCGCCGCTGCTCCATCCCTTGTCGCTGTTGCTCATCAGCAGCGCGACGCTGCTGGTCTTCCATCGCACGGCGCTGGCGATCGACGATCTCGGCGGCAGGCGCCCCCGGTGCCCCTCGCGACACCCCTGCACCCGCGCGCGCCGGCTGGTCCTGCCCTCGCCCCTGTGTGCCGGCCGCGGCACGTCGCTGATGCTCCTCCATCAGCCGCCGCTGCTGCTCGATGGCCTGGCGCTGCGGCGCGTCCTCCACGCGGCGCGACGCATCCGCGGCATCGCGCGCCGGGGCGCGCGGACCACCATCCGGGCCGCGCCGCGTCTCCGGCCGCCCGCGCATCTCCTCCGGCAGACGCTGCTGCAAGGCCACATGGGTCTCGGCCGGCGGGCCGGTGCGCACCGGCCCGCGGCGCATCGCATCCGGCGCGATGCCCAGGCGCTCGGCGGCCGTCGGCGTCAGGCCGACCGTGCGCGGACCAGGCCGCGGCGGGCCTTCCTCCTGGGCGAAGGTGCGGCGCCAATCCTCCGTCCGCACACGGCGCATCTCCTGCCGAACAGGCCGTGAGCCCCGCAACGCATCGGCCGGCACGACCGTCGCGAAGCGGCGATTGCGGAACTGGTCCAGGCGCTCGCCGGGCCGGAAGTCGCGTCCGTCGCGGCCCTGTGCCCAGATGTTCGTCACCTCCCGCACATTGGTCACGTAACGGGCATTCACCCTTTCGACGTAGCGCGGCGAGGCCCGGTACCAGGGGTAGTAGGCCTCGCGCGGCGCCAGCGGCACCCAGCCGACCGGCGCTCCGCTCCATCGGTCATAGCCGCCGCCGAAGAAGCGGACATTGGCCGGTGTCCAGACCGGCCGCGGGGCCAGCGCATCGACCGCGACGGCGAGCAACGGCGCCCAGGCCCAGCGCGAATCCACCTGCACCCAGCGCCCGTAATGCGACGGCGCATAGCCCCAGGGCTGCGCATCGACCCAGCTCCAGCCCCAGGGTTCCACCCATTGCCAGTTCCCGTCGCGATACGGCGCCCAGCCGGGCGCGACACTCGGGTACCAGACCTGGCCGTAGTCCGGGGCCTGGGCCCATTGGCCATAACCGGCGAGCTCGGTGATCCCGGTCATGCCGACCGTGGCCGCCGGCAGGGCCTGGCGCGGCCGCGGCAGGGCGCCATCAGCCCAGGCCACGATCGGTGCGCCGGCGCCGGCCCGTTCGATCCGCGGCGGGGCGCCTTCGGTGAAGATGGCGGCCTGGCCCGAGGTCAGCCGCATCTCCCCGCCCGAGGTGGCAAGCAGCGCCTCGCCTTCCAGCACCGCGACGCGCGCCGGGCCGGATTCCGGCACCTCGAACAGGTAGCGGCCGGCGCTCAGCATGGTCACGCCCGCCTGCGGGGTGACGATCTGCGCCGCCTCCCCCGGCGCGATCCCGGACAGCGTCACATAGGCCGCGCCGCGCGGCAGCGTGGCCGACAGGCCCGTGTCGTTCAGCGCAGCGAGCTGCAGATCCGTGCCACCTTCGAGCGCGATGCGGCTCTGCCCGACTTCCACCAATGCGCGGCCGCCGGGACCGGCGTAGACGGCGTTGCCCTCGATCACCGGCAGGTTGCGGGTGGCCGGCTGCCACTGGTCCTCACCCGGCAGGCGATAGGACACCGGGCCGATGATGCGCGCGATGCGGCCGACCTGGGTCGGCGGATCGATCGGTTCGGCCGTGGAAATCGCGGCACCGGGCGCGGGCGGCAGGGGCTGCGCCGGCACCGGGGCCGGCGGCAGCAGCAGGAGCAGCGGAAGCGCGAGGATGGCAGCGCGCGTGCCAGGCTTCGAGAAGCTGCGCATGGCGTGGTTCTCCCGGGGCGCAGACGGCGCCATGGGGGATCAACGCGCAGGATCGCGGGAAGTTCGCGGCGATTCCAGGGCGATGTCGCGGCAAGGCGGCCATCATGCCGCCCGATCAGGGGCCGCCGCCGGCGCCGCTCAGCCCTTCTTCGGCTCGACGGTCTCGACCGCGCCGCCGCCCGCCCGCCAGGCGGTGAAGCCGCCGCCGATATGGGCCACCTTGCCGAGCCCCATCTCCTGCGCGGTCCTGGCGGCCAGAGCGGATCGCCATCCGCTCGCGCAATAGAACAGGAAGGTCTTCGGCTCCGTGAAAATCGGCTTCGCGTAGGGGCTCTCTGGATCGATCCAGAATTCGAGCATGCCGCGCGGGCAGGAAAAGGAGCCGGGGATGCGGCCTTCGCGCTGGATCTCGCGTGGGTCGCGCAGGTCCACGAAGACCACGTCGCAATCGCCATACAGGCTCAGCGCCTGGTCGATCGGCACGGTCTCGATGAGCGCCTCGGCCTCCGCCAGCAGCGCCTTGTAGCCCTTCTTCATCGCCGTCCTCCCGATGTCACGGGAAAGGATGCGGCGCGTGGCCGGCGGCGGCAACAAGTGTCAGCCCCGCGCGCCGATCAGCCGGCGGCGCAGGCGGGACGACACCTGGTCGATCGCGGCGACCGTCACGATCATCAGGATGATGATGAAGGCAACCTCGTCCCAGTGGCGGACGCGGATACGCTCGGCGATCTGCGACCCGATGCCGCCGGCGCCGACCACGCCAAGGATGGTGGCGGATCGCGTGTTGCTCTCGAAGAAATACAGCGCCTGCGCCAGCATCACCGGCGCGACCTGCGGCAGGATGCCGAAGCGGATGGCGGCGAGCCGCCCGCCGCCGGCGGCGACCACGCCTTCGGCCTGCTTCTTCTCCGCATTCTCGATGGCTTCGGCGTAGAGCTTCGCGAGCACGGCGATGTCGGCGGTGAAGATGGCGAGCACGCCGGCCAGCGGCCCGAGGCCCACGGCGCGCACATAGGCCAGCGCCCAGATCAGCTGGTCGACGCCGCGGAAGCCATCCAGCAGGCGGCGCAGCGAGAAACGGAACAACAGGCTGGTGACGATGTTGCGCGCGCCGAGCAGGCCGAGCGGCACGGCGACGATCGCCGCCATGAAGGTGCCGAGGAAGGCCATGGCGACGCTCTCGGCCATGCCCTTCAGAATCTCGACCCAGAGTTCGCCGGGCGAGGGCGGGATCATCAGCACGACGATCGTGCCGAGACCGGACAGCCCGTTCCACAGCCGTTGCGGGGAGAAGTCGAACCACCACAGCGCGCCCGCCAACCAGGCAAGGAACAGCGCCCAGCCTGCCGCGCGCAGCGCGCGCCGCGCCGGGCTGTCGCCGAAAGCCGTCGGCATGCGGTCCCGCCACATCGCGACATTCGCGTTCATCGTGCCGCCTCCAGCCGCCCGATCGCGGCATGGCGCAGGCGTTCCGACACCAGGTCAAGAACCGCGACCGTCAGGATGACCAGCAGCACGATGGCGCTGATCTCCTCGTAGTAGTTGAAGGAGATCACCTTGTAGAGCTCCTCCCCGATGCCGCCCGCGCCGACGAAGCCGATGACCGAGGCCGAGCGGATGTTCACCTCGAAGCGCAGCAGCAGATAGGAGATGAGGTTCGGCAGCACCTGCGGCAGCACCGCGAAGCGGCAGCCATGCAGCCAGGACCCGCCGGCGCTCGCGACGCCGTCCCAGGCCTTGAGGTCGGCATTCTCGATCGCCTCGGCGAAGAGCTTGCCGTTGGCGCCGGCGGAATGCAGCGCGATGGCGAGAATGCCGGCCAGCGGCCCAACGCCGAAGGCCCAGACGAAGATCAGCGCATAGACGATCTCGGGCACCGTGCGCAGCGCTTCCAGCGTGCGGCGCGCAAGGTGGAAGGCGAGCGGCGAAGGCGCGATGTTGCGCGCCGCCGGGAAGGCCAGCAGCAACGCCGCGGCGGAACCCATCAGCGTCGCGAGCGCGGCCATGTTCGCCGTCTCGAGGATCAGCAGCGACCATTCGGGCAAGCGGTAGAACCAGAAGGCGACGGAGCCTTCCGTCTCCGCATCCGCGAGGAGCGCATGCCAGCGCAGATCGGGCAGGATGCGGGTGAAATACTCGCCGATGCGCGGCAGCCCGGCCCATAGCGTGGCGGGGTGCGCTTCGCTGACCCAGGCGGCGGCGAGCAGGCAGGCGAGCAGGATCGCGCCGCCGAGCAGCACCTGTCGGCGCTTCGCCCGGCGGGCGGCAAGATACGCTTCCTCCCCACGGATCACCGCGGGGAGGCCGGTTGCGTAGGCTGCGCTCACGAACGCCGGCGGCGCGCGGCGGCTTCGTCGCGCCGCAATTCGACGATCATCTCGAAATCCTGGTGGCGCACTTCGCGATAACCGGTGCCGCCGCCGCGCTCGATGTCCCGGTAGATCGCCGGGTGCGTCTTCGGCAGCGCCAGGTGGAAGCGCTTCATGTCCTCCTTGAATGCCGCCGGCAGCGCGGTGCGCGCGGTCAGCGGGCCGTTCGGGATGGGGTCGGACGTCCAGATGATGCGCAGGTCGGACATGTTGAGCATGCCCTTGTCCACCATCGCGCGCAGGTTGCCACGGCTGTAGCCCTGCGACACCTCGCCCTGGCCGGAGGCCCAGGTCACCGCGCCGTCATACTGGCGCTGCAGCACCGCGACGACGCCCTGTTCATGCCCACCGGCGAAGCCGGTGCGGGAGAAGTACTGGCCGTTCTCCACGCCGATGCCGCCGCGCCGCAGCGCGAAGCGCGGGATCAGGTAGCCGGAGGTCGAGTTCGGATCGGCCCAGGCGAGCGACTTGCCGCGCATCTGCTCGAGGCTGGTGATGTCGGAATCGGCGCGCACCACCATGACCGCGACATAGGAGATGGAGCCGTCATTCTCCTCGGCGGTGACCAGCGGCTCGACGCCGCCATTGGTGTCGAGCCACGCACCCGCATAGCCCGAGGCACCCATGCTCGCGAGCTCGATCTGCCCGGCCGAGAAGGCCTGCAGCACACCCGCGTAATCCGAGGCCGGGAACAGCCGCGTCGGCACGCCGAAGGTCTGTTCGAGCAATTCACGATAGGCGCCGAAGCGGCCGAGGCGGTCGGCCTCGTTCTCGCCGCCGAGCAGACCGACGCGCAGCTGTGGCACCTGTTCCGCCCAGGGGCGGCGCCCGGCCTCGGGCATCGTGGTGTTGGCATCCAGCGTGCGGCGCATGGCGGGCTGCGCCGCGGCGAGGCCGGGCGTCAGCAGCGCGCCTGCGGCAAGGCCGGCAAGGGTGCGGCGGGTGATCATGGTGGCTCTCCTGTGGAGGGGGTCAGGCGATGGCGACGTGGCGCGGCATGGCGCCAACGGCTTCGGCGGCCTGCTCGGCGAATTCGGCTTCGCTCACGCCGTAGATCTCGCGGATGCGCGTGGCGGTGAGCTGTTCGGGCGTGCCGTCGAAGACGATGCGCCCCGCATTCAGCGCGACGATGCGGTCGCAATAGTCGCGCGCGGTCGTCAGGTCGTGCAGGTTCACCAGGACCGTGATGCCGTCCCGGTTCACCCCGCGCAGCGCATCCATGACGATGCGGGAGTTGCGTGGATCGAGGCTCGCGATCGGCTCATCGGCCAGGACGATGCGCGGTTCCTGCAGCAGCGCGCGGGCGATTGCCACACGCTGCTGTTGGCCGCCGGACAGCGTGTCGGCGCGCTGCAACGCCGTCTCGGCCAGGTCGAAGCGGTCCAGCGCGGCCAGTGCCATGGCGCGCTCCTCCGCCGAGAACATCCGCAGCAGGGATGTCAGGACAGGTCGCCGGTTCAACCGCCCGACCAGTACATTGGTCAGCACATCAAGCCGCTGCACCAGGTTGAACTGCTGGAACACCATGGCACAGCGCATGCGCCAGTCGCGCAGGGCGCGGCCGCGCAACGCGCTGACATCGGTGCCGTCGAAGCGGATGCGTCCTTCTGATGGATCGGTGAGGCGATTGACCATGCGCAGCAGCGTGGACTTGCCTGCGCCGGACCGGCCGATCACGCCCACCATCTGGCCCGCGGGAATGCGCAGGCTGACGGCATCCACCGCCGTCTTGGCGCCAAAGCGTCGCGTCAGGCCTTCGATTTCCAGCATGCCTCGGTCACCCCTGATGCCGCGGCGCAGTAGCAGCGGTGCATGACCCGGCGATGACGTCTGTGTGACAGCCGTGTTGCGGACCGCCCGCCGCGGCCATGCGGTATCCCGGCCAAACGCGAAACAGCCGCGCGAGGAGACCGGCCCGGTCCTTGCTTGCCCATCCCGCGAACCCCCGCCGCGCCCAGGCGGGGCCGCGGGAGAATGCGATGACCATGACTTCACGCCTGGCGCGCGGCGCCGTGACCGCCGCGGCACTGCTCGCGATCGGTGCAGGAAGTGCAGCTGCGCAGCAGCCGCGCACGCTGCGCATCGCGATGACCGCCTCGGACGTGCCGACCACGACGGGCATGCCGAATAATGGGTTCGAGGGCATGCGGTTCCTCGGCTACCCGACCTTCGAGGCGCTGACCCTGTGGGACCTCTCGGACGCGTCACGCCCGGCGGGGCTGCGTCCGGGCCTGGCCGAATCCTGGGAACAGGATGCCAGCGACCCGAAGATCTGGCGCTTCCGCCTGCGGTCCGGCGTGACCTTCCATGACGGCACGCCGTTCAACGCCGATGCGGTGATCTGGAACCTCGACCGATATTTCCGCAACGAGGCACCGCAATTCGAACCGGGCGGCAGCGGCATCACCCGCGCCCGTGTCACCATCCTCGGTTCCTACCGCAAGATCGACGACATGACGGTGGAGATGACGACGACGCGCGTCGCCTCCTATTTCCCCTACATGGTCGTCTATATCCTGATGACCTCCCCGCAATCCTTCGAGACGGCGGGCCGCGATTGGGCGCGCGTCGCGGCACTGCCGCCCGCCGGCACCGGGCCGTTCCGCCTGTCCCGCTTCGTGCCGCGGCAATCGGCGGAATTGTCGCGCCATGACGGATATTGGGACAGCAATCGCCGCGCGCGGCTGGATCGCATCCTGCTGCTGCCGATGCCCGAGGCGAATACCCGCCTCGCCGCGCTGCGGTCGGGCCAGGTGGATTGGATCGAGGTGCCGCCGCCGGATGCCATCCCGTCCCTGCGCGCAGCGGGCTTCAATGTGACGACCGGGTCCTACCCGCATGTCTGGCCGTGGTTCTTCCAGATGAATGGGGAGAACACGCCGTTCCGCGACGTGCGGGTGCGCCAGGCGCTGAACTACTGCATCGATCGCGATGGGCTGGTGCAGTTGCTGAACGGTACGGCGGAACCGTCGGTCGGCTGGCTGAAGCCATCCGACCCCGCCTTCGGTGCGCCGCAGAACCGCTACCGCTTCGACGCGGCGCGCGGGCGGGCGATGCTGGCCGAGGCCGGCTTCACCGCGCAGCGCCCGCTGCGCTTCAAGGTGATGATCTCGACCTCCGGCTCCGGCCAGATGCTGCCGCTGCCGATGAACGAGTATCTGCAGCAGAATCTGCGCGAGGCCTGCGGCGTGCAGGTGGATTTCGAGGTGACGGATTGGTCGAACCTGCTGGTGGCGACGCGCAGCGCGGCCAATGCGCCGGTGGTCGCCAATGTGCAGTCGCTGAACCCGTCCTCGCCATCCTCCGACCCGTCGGTGATGGCGCGCTACTTCCTGCGGTCCTTCGCCCCGCCCAACGGCTTCAACTGGCCGGGCTTCTCGGATGACCAGTTCGAGGCCGCCTTCGCACGGCTGGAATCGGCCCGCACCCCGGCCGAGGCGACCGCCGCCTATGCCGAGGCGCATGCCCGCGTGGTGGACAACCCGCCCTGGCTGTTCATCGTGCACGACCTGAATCCGCGGGCGATGAGCCGGCGGGTGACGGGCTTCACCTCGGTCCAGTCCTGGTTCCAGGATCTGGTCCCCGTGAATCTTCAGTAGATACCTCAAACGGCGGGCGCCGGCGCGCACATCCGTACGCTTGGCTTGCGTGCCCTGCACTGCCGCATTGGGCATGCCGGGTGGTCCGGGCGCGGTCGCGCTTTGCGCTCCTGGCCCGAGGCATACGCCTCGGGCCGAACTATCGCGGTCGCTTCCCCGATGACGCGCGGCGGGACATGCTGCGCACGTCGTGAAGGAGAAGCCGACCATGATCGTCGACCTGCGCATCTACACCTGCCTGCCCAATCGCGTGGCCGAGTTCGTCGAGTTGTACGAGAAGATGGGCTGGCCGCTGCAGCAGAAGCATCTGGGCAACTGCGTCGGCTGGTACACGACGATCGAGGGATCGCTGAACACTGTCGTGCACATGTGGGGCTATGAGGACCAGGCGGATCGCGAACGCCGCCGCGCCGCCATGGCCGCCGACCCCGCCTGGGCGGACTACCTCGCCGAGGTCGCGAAGCGCGGCATGCTGGTCAAGATGGAGAACCGCATCGTGAAGCCAGCGCCGTTCTTCGCCGCGATGAAGAGGTAGGGCGCTTCACCCCGGCGGCAGGAAGCGCCAGGCGGCGCGGTCCTGCGGGTCGAGCTGCGCAACCAGCCCGAGTTCCCAGGCGAGATACTGCCGCGCCGCCTCCCGGTTGCCGGCGTGGCGGTCGTGCACAAAGAACAGGAAGTCGATGCAGTCGGCATCCGGGGGCGATTGCGGGCTCGCCTCCACCTCCAGCCCCGCTGCGCGCCAGCCGGCTGGCGTGCCAGCATGCCAATACGTCGCGACGATGCCGCGCGCGGCGAGGTCGAGCGCGGCGAGGCGCGCGATGCCTTCCTCCGTCGCGACCAGCACGACCGGCAGCCCCGCGGGCGCCACGACGCGATCGAGCCGAGGCCGGATCGCCCAGGTCGCTCCGCGGAGATGGCCGGCGCGGTAGGTCATGCTCGGCCGCAGATCGACCAGCGTCGCAGAGCCCAGGGCCGTGAGTTCAGCGGCGTCGATCGCAGGCAGCGTCGGTAGTGCCGGCGCCGGCTGCGGCGTAGCGGACGGCAGGTCGGCGGCAAGGCCTTCGGCCAGCACATGCGCCTCCCATCCCATCTGGCGCAGCCAGGCGGCGACCATCGGGGCGCGCACGCCCTCCCCATCGAAGACGATGATGCGGGCGCCGCGCACGCCGACATACTGGTCCGTTGCCTGCAGCAACTGTCCGCCGGGCGTGCTCTGCGCGCCGGGCAGCGAGCCGGCGGCGAACTCCTCCGGCGTGCGGACATCGCAGAGGAAGGTGCTGCGGGTGGGATCAGCGAGCCAGGTGGTGAGTTGCTTCGCGGACACCTTCGTCACGCCGCACCGTTCGGCATGACGTGCAGCGCGAGCGCGCGCCGGTTCGAGCGCCGCGGGCGGCGGCGGATAGAGCCGGTCGGCGCCGTGGTCGAGTTGCAGGTCGGCGAGGTACCAGCCCTGGGTGCCGTTCTCCAGCGCCAGCACCGGGTTGGGCACGCCGAAATGGCGCAGCGTCTGCGCGCCGATGATGCTGCGCGTCCGCCCGGCGCAATTGACCACGATGGTCGTCGCCGGATCGGGCGCGATCGCCGCGATGCGGAGTGCCAATTCACCATTCGGGCAGCAGATGCTGCCGGGGATGGTCATCTTGCGGTATTCGTCCACCGGCCGGCCGTCGAGCACCACGAGGTTGTCGCCGCGTGCTTGCCGTGCCGCCAGTTCCGCCGCGCCGATATGCGGCGTGTGGTACGTCTCCTCGACCATCTCGCCGAAGGTCTTGCTGGGGACGTTGACGCCGGCGAACAGGACATTGCCGGCCGCCTGCCAGGCCGCCGTGCCGCCCTCGAGCAGATGCAGCGCCGTGTAGCCGAGTGCGGCCAGCCGTGCCGCGGCACGTTCGGCAACGCCCGAGGCGCCATCATCGAACAGTACGATGCGCGTCGCCGCACGCGGCACCAGTCGGCCGATGTCCAGTTCCAGCCGCGAGTAGGGAAGCGGAATGGCGTGAAAGGGGTGCGCCTGCCCGTATTCGCCGTGTTCGCGCATATCGAGCAATGCGACCTCGCCGCCATCGTGCAGCCAGATCTTGAGGGTCGCCGGTGTGATTCGCTGCATGGGAGCCTCAGTGGAACGTCGGTGTGATGGTCATATGGACCGTGATGGCAGGGGCAGTCGATGTGGCCGTCGCATCAGCGGCCCAGCAGCACCAGTACCACCCCCGCGACCACGGTCAGCGCACCGATGATGTCGGTTCGCTTCATGCGTTCGTTCAGGAAGAAGCGGCTGAACAACAGGGTGAACAGGATCTCGACCTGCCCGACCGCGCGGACCAGCGCCACGGGCGCATAGGCGAAGCCGGTGAACCAGCAGGCCGACCCGCTGGCCGACAACGCGCCGACCTGTACCGAAGATCGCCAGGTGCGGAACAGCGCCGGAATCGACGCGCGTTCCGTCGCCAGCAGCCAGCCGCCCTGCATCAGCGTTTGCAGCATGTTGATGACGACCAGCGTCTCCAGCGCGCGCAGCGTCGCATCCGGCCCCTCGAGCGTCATCGTCGCCGCGCGAATGGCGAGCGCGCAGAGCGCGAAGGCAAGCCCTGCACCAAGGCCGTAGATCGCGGATGGTTGCAACGTCGCCGCCAGCACCTCTCGCAGCGAGCTCACGCGCCCGGCAAGGGACAGATACAGCGTCCCGCCCACCGACACCGCGATGCCGAGCCAAGCCAGCGGCGCAAAGGATTCGCCGAGGAAGATCAGCGCGATGAAGGCGGCCTGCACCGCCTCGGTCTTTGAATAGGCGGTGCCGACCGCAAAGCCGCGATGCCCAAAGGACATGATCAGCAGGTTGGTGCCGATGATCTGCCCGAAGCCGCCCAGGACGCAGTAGAGCAGATAGAGCCAGGACGGTGATGACAGGCTGCCACCGAAGATCGACAGGTAGAGCACGACAAACAGCACACCGAAGGGCACGCCGTAGAGGTAGCGGACGACCGCCGCCGCATTGACGGAAAGCTGCCCGCGCAATTTCTGCTGCAGCGCCGTGCGCCAGCATTGGAACAACCCGGCGAGCAGCGTCGCCCCGACCCAGATG
Organism: Roseomonas sp. SRI_022; assembly: GCF_057586215.1. Lineage (NCBI taxonomy): Bacteria > Pseudomonadati > Pseudomonadota > Alphaproteobacteria > Acetobacterales > Roseomonadaceae > Roseomonas > Roseomonas sp. SRI_022. The sequence continues at coordinate 48,629 of NZ_JBYCZL010000028.1, read as the reverse complement.
GGCATCAGCCGAGCCTCGGGTCCAGCCAGGGTTTCGGCATGGGTTGCCAGGGCGTCAGCCGCCCACCGCCCTCGTCGATCGTATTGCCCAGGCCCGGCGCCGCAGACAGCGTCGCCGCCCCGCGCGCGAAACGCAGGTCATGGCCGGAAACCAGCGTGAAGAAGCGGTCCGTCTCGCCGAACTGAACCTCAAGCGGCAGCAGGTTCGGGATCGTCGCACAGAGATGGACGGAGTGCGCATGGCATACCGGGCCGGTCGGGTTGTGCGGGGCGATCTCGACGCCGGCCGTCTGCGCCAGGGCGGCGATGCGGCGGATCTCCTCATGCCCGCCGGCGTATTTGATGTCGGGCATCAGCACGTCGTAGCAGCCGGTCTCGATCAGCGGGCGATAGGCGGCGAGGCCGGCGAGCGATTCCGCGCCGGCGAGGCGCATGCCGCGATCATTGGCCATGGACCGCAGGCGACGGATCTCGGGGTGGTTGGCCTCGCTGACCGGGCATTCCAGCCAGAACAGGCCGAAGGGCGCGACATCCTGTACCAGACGAGCCGCACCGCCGGGTGAGAATCGCCAATGCGCATCCACCATGATGTCGATGCCGCGCCCGACCGCATCGCGCACCGCGGCGATGCGCGCCAGGCCCTGGTCATAGGCGCCACGCAACGAAGCATCGGCGGCGTCCTCCCACACGAAGGGCTCGAAGGGCGCGAGCTTCACGGCGCGAAAGCCATCCCCCACGGCGCGCCGCGCCGCGGCCGCGAAGCCTTCCGGTGTGCGTGGATTGGCGCCGCGATTGATGTTGGCGTAGAGCGGCACGCCCTCCCGCACCGCCCCACCGAGCATGGCGTGGATCGGCCGCCCGGCCTCCTGCCCCGCCAGGTCCCACAGTGCCTGTTCGAAGGCCGAGAGCACGGCATGGGCAACGAGGCCGCCCGGCGCATGCGGGATCAGCCGCGCGACACGATTGCGCGCCAGCGCATCGAGGCCAACGACATTGGCGGCGAGGCGCGCGGCCTCGGCTTCCAGCAGCGCCTCCTGGTTCGACAGGGTGCATTCGCCGAGGCCGGCACGACCGTCCTCCGTGCGTACCAAGATGAAGGACCAGTTGGTCTTAGGCGTGACATTGACGCCGAGGAAGTCGATGGCGGTGATCTTCATGCTACTGCGCCGTGATGTTGGCTGCGGTGGCCAGGCGCTTCCACTGCGCAACGTCATGTTCGATCCGTTGCTGGAAGGCGTCGGGGGTCGAGACGACAAGTTCGCCGCCAAGCAGGCGGATGCGGTCGCGCAGCGCCTCGTTGCCACGCAGCTTCACCAGTTCGGCGAGCAGTCGCTCGCGGATCGGCGCGGGCGTGCCCTTTGGCGCCAGCAGGCCGTTCCAGGCCACTGTCTCGAAGCCGGGCAGGCCGCTTTCGTGGACCGTGGGCGTGTCCGGCAGGTCAGCCATCCGCGTCATGGAGGTGACGGCGAGGAGCTTCACCTCTCCGCTGCGGACCTGCGGCATGACGTTGACGAGGTTGGCGAAGGCGAGCGGTGCCTCCCCCGCGATCACCGCCTGCACCAGGGCCGGCGAGCCGCGATAGGGCACGTGGACGATGTCGAGCCCCGCCTGGTTCTTGAACAGCTCCATGTTCATATGCGCCGAGGAACCGACGCCGGCGGAGGCATAGTTGAAGGCCCCGGGCCGCGACCGCAGCAGGGCGATCAGCGCGGCGACATCGGCGACCGCGAGAACCCGCGGATTGACGATCAGCGCATTCGGCCCGACCACGAGCAGCGACACGGGATCGAAGGCATTGGTCAGGTCATAGGGCAGGTCGCGGTAAATCGCCGCATTGATGCCGTTCGACCCGGCATTGCCGAGCAGGAAGGAATAGCCGTCCGGCGCGCTGCGGAAGCCGGCCTCGACGCCGATGCGCCCACCAGCGCCGCCGCGGTTGTCCACCACGAAGGGCTGGCCGAGCGCTGCTTCCAGCAAAGGCGAGAAAAGCCGCGCGGTGGTGTCGTTCCCGCTGCCGGGTGTGTCGGGCAGGATCAGGCGCACGGCGCGCGATGGCCAGGATTGCTGGGCGAGGGCCGGCGCGGCGGCGGCGGCAATGGCCGCGGCGCCGGCGACCAGGGAACGGCGATGAAGCATGCAAGGGTCCTCCCGGGACCCGTGCAGGGTGGCCCGAAGCGGGCCAGGTATCAACGCCGCGACCGGCCCCAACCAGGGTCCTCGAAGATCATGTCTGCCATGCCGGATTGTGCGAGCATCTGCGCCGTCTCGGCCTGAGCGGCGTCGGCGATGGCCGCTTCGTCCACATGGGGCACCACGCGGTCGCGCATCAGGATCTCGCCGCCCACCACCACGTCGCGCACGTCGCCGCCGCCCGCGAAGTACACCACGCGATGCACCGGCATGTTGGCCGGCAGCATGTGCGGTGCGGACAGATCGACGGTGATGATGTCGGCCTGCTTGCCGACCTCGAGGCTGCCGATGCGGTCGGCCATGCCGAGGCCCTTCGCGGCGTCGATCGTCACCATCTCCAGCGCCTTGCCGGGCGGCAGCAGCTTCTCGTCCCGCGCAGCGCGCTGGTGGTAGCGCATGGCCTGGAACATGTGGCGGAACATGTCGGTTGACCGGTCCGGCGCGGTGCCGTCCGACCCGATCATCACCGTCACGCCGCGGTCGAGCATGGCGATCACCGGGCAGAAGCCGCGCACCGCGGCGATGGCCGAGGGATTGTGCACGACCGATGTGCCTGTGCGGACCAGCGTGTCGATATCCGCCTCGGTCAGGTCGGTGCAGTGCGACAGCCAGGCATCGGGGCCGAGCAGGCCGAACATTCTGTCCGCCATCTCGATGCTGCCATTGCGGTGGCCATCCTGGTGGAAGGGCGCGCCGGCCTTGCGGCCGATCTCGCGCATGACGCGGCCCTGGGCCTCGATCTCACGCACCTTGGCGGGGTCGTGGTGGTCCTCGCGATAGACCGGCATCAGCGTCGCGCAGGTGATGCGGCCCTTGTCGTGATGGCGTTCGACCAGCGTCGCGATGGTCTCGGCCTGCTGCTCGAAGGACACGTCGCGCACACTGCCATCCGCGCCACGATACGGGCGTGGAAACGGCGGCCGCGTCGGGCCGAGCACCATGACGCGGCGGATGCCGATGCTGTTGATCCCTGCGACATGCGCATCGCCATGCGCCGGATCGTCCACGCGGCCAATGGAATCGCCGCCACCCAGCAGCATCACCGATGTGGTGACGCCGAATTTCAGCAGTTCCAGCCCCGTAAGTGCTGCTTCCGCCCGCCAGAAGGATGGCGGCGAGGCGAGGGTGTAGATGACGCGGCAGGCCTCCGACCAGGCCTCGGAATCCCCGCTGCCCATGGTCTTGACCAGGCCGTGCCCGGCATGGGCATGGCCGTCGATCAGCCCGGGCAGGATCGCCTTGCCGCGCGCGTCGATCCGCTTCGGCGCCGCATGCGCGGCCTCGACCTCGGCGCGCGGCCCGACCGCGGCGATGCTGCCGCCGCTGACCGCGACAGCGCCATCCGGGATCACCCGGCGGCCCCCATCCATGGTGATGACGGTGCCGCCGGAGACGATGAGATCAGCCATTCAGTTCACCCGTACATAGCGAAGGCGCAGCCGGTTGTCCGGTGACTGCGCCAGGTCAATGTTCCGCCGCGTCGCCCAGACCACCGGCTGCTGATGCAGTGGCACGTGGGCGACCTCGCGCTTCTCGATCAGCAACGCCTCGCGGATCAGGGCGCGGCGCCGCGTCTCGTCGCCTTCCTCGGCGATCCGGTCCACCAAAGCATCGAACTCGGCATTCGACCAGCGTCCGACATTGAGTCCGGACGCCGTCGCGGTGCGCGTGCGCAGCACCTCCGACAGGGTCGAGTAGGTATCGGCAAGCGGCAGCCCCGCATGGCCGACCATGAACATCGACACGTCCAGCGTATTGATCCGCCGCGACCACAGCGCCAGCGTCTCGAACTGCGGGATGACGCGGATGCCCACGCGCTGCAGCATGCCGGAGATCGCGATGCACAGCCGTTCATCATAGACATAGCGATCGTTCGGGCAGGCGAGACCGACCGAGAAGCCGTCCGGATAGCCAGCCTCCGTCAGCAGGCGCTTCGAAGCGTCCGGGTCGAAGGGGAAGGTGCGAGTGTTGATGTCGGTCGGTGCCCCGGACAGGAACGGGCTCGCCATGGTCCCGGCGATCCAGGCGTTGTTGCGCATCACCGAACGGCGCAGCGTCTCGACGTCGATCGCCTGGTAGATCGCCTGGCGTACGCGGATGTCGCGCAGCGGGTTGCGGCCGCGCACGTCGGAATACGCCAGCTCATCGCGATTGTGGTCGAAGCCGAGATAGATCGTCCGCAGTTCCGGCCCCTCCACGACCTGGAGGTTCGGGTTGGCCTCGATGCGCGGAATGTCCTGCAGCGGCAACTCGACCAGTGCATCCACCTGCCCGCCGATCAGCGCCGCCGTGCGCGTCGGCGCACTGCGGATGGGGTGGAAGGTGACTTCGGTGAGATTGTGCTGCGGCCTGTCCCACCAACCCTCGAAGGGCACCAGCACGGTCGGTCCGTCGATCTGCCGACTGCGGACGCGGAAGGGGCCGGTGCCGTTCGCGCTGCGGGAGGCGCCCGTCTCCTCCCGTGCCTGCAGGTTGGTCGCTGCCGTCGCGTTGTTCGCCGCGGCCCACCCGGCATCCATGATATGCATCTGGGTCAAGGCATTGAGCAGGATCGGGAAGGGGCGCTCCGTCTCGATCTCGACCGTCAGCGGACCGATGGCGCGGACCTCCTTGATCACGCCCGCCAGCGCGCCGCGGGCGAGCGCGCCCGGCGTGTTCAGCCGCTGCCAGGAGAAGGCGACATCCTCGGCGCCAAAGGTCTCGCCATTATGGAAGCGTACGCCCTCGCGCAGGGTGAAACGCCAGACGGTCGGCGTCACGCGCTCCCACGACCTCGCCAGCGCGGGTTCCAGTTCCACGCGCTGGTTGTGCCGCACCAGTGTCTCATAGACGTTGTCGAGGAAGGCGTTGGTGAAGGTGTTGTTCGACGAATGCGGATCGAGCGTCAGGATATCCGAGGAAAAGGACCAGGACAGGGTCCGCGCCATGGCGGCCGGCGCCGCTGTCAGCATCAGGGCCGCTAGGGCGGCGGGGATCAGGCGCATCGTCTCATCCTCCGGATGGGTGCGGCCACAGGCTCATGCCGCGGCCGCGCGCCCGTCAACGCCTGGATTCAACCGGCATCCATCTGCAGGCCTTCCTTGCGCACCACCTCCGCCCATTTCGCGATCTCGCTGCGCACGAAAGCGGCGAAGGCGTCGGGATTGCCTGGCATGCCGACGCCGCCGAGCTCGGTGAAGCGGCGCTGCGTGTCAGGCTGGGCGAGCAGCGCCATGGTCTCGGCGTTCAGGCCGTTGACCGCCTCCGCCGGCAAGCCGACGGGGCCGAACAGGCCGAACCAGGTATTGACCTCGTAGCTTGCCAGTTCGGGCATCGTCTCGCGCATCGCCGGCACGTCGGGCAGCAGCGGATGGCGTTCGGCGCTGGTGACCGCCAGCGCGCGCACACGGCCGGCCTGGATATGGCCAATGATGCCGGTGAGATTGTCGATCAGGAAGGCGACGTTGCCGGCGAGAATGTCGAGTTGCGCCGGCGCCGATCCGCGATGCGGCACATGGATCGCCTGTGCGTTCAGCATCTGCAGCATGAGCACGGGCGACAGATGCGTCGATTGCCCGACGCCCGTGGACGCGTAGGGGACCTGCCCCGGCCGTGCCCGCAGCAGGGCCGCGAGTTCGGCGACGGAGCGCGCCTCCACCGACGGATTCACCACCAGCACATTGGGCCCGCGGATGGTGCCGGCGATGCTGGCGATCTGGTCCGCCCGATACGGCAGGTTGCGGAACAGCGAATATGCGATGGCCTGCGGCCCGATATTGCCGAGCATCAGCGTGGTGCCGTCCGGCCGGGCGCGGACCATTTCGAGCGTGCCGATGGTGCCCCCGCCGCCGGCGCGGTTCTCGACCACCACCGGCGTGTTCCAGCGCGGCTGCAGGAATTGCCCGAGAAGCCGCGCCATGATGTCGGTGGTGCCGCCGGCCGCGGCCGGGACGATGATGCGCACCGGTCCGGGCGGCCGCCAGGCTTGCGCTCGGGCAAGGCCGGGCATGGCGATAATCGGTGCCGCCAAGGCGGCCCGGCGCGTGAGTGAAGCCATGATGTCCTCCCGATGCTTCTCGTTACCGTGAGCATGGCGCGCCGGAGCCCGTCGTGGAAGCCATGGCCGATGGAACCGCCGAGCCACGCCAGGTGCTGTCGATCCGCCAGCCGGAGGAAGGCTGCGCCTGCGTGCCGCAAGTGCCTCCCGCCGCCGTGATCGCGGGCGCTTCTTCAGGACGCGGCATCCGTCTGCCGCCGGTCTCGTCTTTCCCTTGCAGAACCTACGCTTTCATTCTTCCATTCGGCGGTAACGCCCCGAAGCGGGCAGCAGGGAGAAATAGCCATGACCACCAGACGCCTTGTGTTCGGCCTGGTCGCGGCGCTCGCGGCCGTGCCGGCCGTAGCGCAGCAGCCCGCTCCGGTTCCTGGCTGGGCCATCGGCCGGCCTGAAGGCTCCACCCTTGCGCCCCACGCGCCACGCCTGACGGTGACGCCGCCGGGCGAGCTACCGGTCGGTGCATTGCGGTTGCCACCCGGCTTCCAGGCCGAGGTCTTCGCCCATGGAATCCCCGGTGCGCGCATGATGGCCGAAGGCCCGAATGGAACGGTCTTCGCCGGCACCCGCGTGATCGGGCGCGTCTATGCCATCAGCCGTAACCCCGATGGCACCACACGGACGCGCACCATCGCGCAGGGCCTGTCGCAGCCCAACGGGCTCGTGATGGTCGGCAACAATCTCTATGTGCTCGCCGTCAATCGCGTGCTGCGCTACGACAACATCGAGGCAAATCTCGACAACGTGCCGGCGCCGGTTGACCTGACCGCCGCCTTCGCGCTGCCGACCGAGCAGGATCACGGCGGCAACCATCACTGGAAATTCGCGAGCCTTGGTCCCGATGGCCGGATCTATACGAACGTCGGCGTCAACTGCAACATCTGCGAGACCGACCGCGACAAGTTCGCGCTGCTCGTCTCCTTCAACCCGGATGGCAGCGACCGGCGCATCGAGGCCCGCGGCGTGCGCAACAGCGTCGGCATGGCGCATCATCCGCTGACGCGCGAATTGTGGGCCACCAACAATGGCCGCGACTGGGCCGGCAATGACTGGCCGAACGACACGCTGCACCGCGTGCGTCGCAGCGGCGAGGATCACGGCTTCCCCTATTGCTCCAGCGGCAGCGCCGACCCGCAGTACAATGCCGGTCGCAACTGCTCCGAATTCGTACAGCCCGCCGCGCTGCTCGGTCCGCATGTCGCAGCACTCGGCATGCGCTTCTATACCGGCACCATGTTCCCCGAGCAGTACCGGAACCAGATCTTCATTGCCCGCCGCGGATCCTGGAACCGTGAGCGCCTGACCGGCTACGACGTGGTCGTCGCCCGCCTCGACGCGCAGGGCAATGTGACGGGGATCGAGGAATTCATGACCGGCCTGCGGGACGACGCCAATCAGCGTTTCCTCGACCGGCCCGTGGACGTGCAGGTGCTGCGCGACGGGTCGCTGCTCGTCTCTGGTGAGCAGATGGGTGCGATCTACCGCATCACCTATCGCCAGTGAGACTGCGGCACCTGCTGGCGGCGGCCATCATGGCCGCCGCACTGCCCGACATCGCCGCGGCGCAGGATGCACGCCGCGGCGCCGAGCTCGCCGAGGGCCGCTGCACCGCGTGCCATGGTGTGGATGGCCGCAGCCAGACGCCGGACGTCCCTTCCCTCGCTGGCCAGCCGGCGGGCTTCATCACGCTGCAGATGATCCTGTTCCGGGAGGGCATCCGCCAGGTGCCGGCGATGCTCGCCTTTGCCGAGAACATGCCGGACAAGGATATCGAGGACCTGGCCGCTTTCTTCGCCAGCCTGCCGCCGGGGCCGCCGGAGGATCGCGCGCCGCGAGACGCCGCGCTGTTCGCCGCCGGCCAGGCGCTGATCGGACCGCGCAACTGCACCGTCTGCCACCTGCCGACGCTCGCGGGACGCGAGCAGATCCCCCGCATCGCCGGGCAGCGCGAGGATTTCCTCGCTCGCACGCTGATCGAGTACCGGGATGGCCAGCGCGTCGGTGCCGACACGCAAATGAACGGCGCCGTCTTCGGATTGTCGGATGCCGATATCCGGGCGCTGGCGCACTACCTCGCGCAACGGGACTGACCTCGGGTCAGCCGAATTCGCGATAGCGGAACTCCGGCGTACGCGCCTCGGCCAGGGCTGCGGCGAGCAGCCCGTGATGGGGCGAGAGTGAGCACGCCGGATCCGTAGCCGCGGCATCGCCGGTCAGCGCGAAGGCCTGGCAGCGGCAGCCGCCCCAGTCGCGCTCGGCGCGTTCGCAACCACGACAGGGCGCGGGCATCCAATCGGTGCCGCGGAAGCGGTTGAAGGCCTCGCTGTTCTCCCAGGCGTCACGAAGCGAGGTCTCGCGCACCGAAGGAAACACCATGCCGGTGATGGATTCCGCCGCGTGGCAGGGCAGCACGCGCCCGGCAGGCGAGATGCCGAGGAAGCGGCTGCCCCAGCCGCCCATGCAGGCCTTGGGGCGCTCGGCATGGTAGTCGGGCACGACGTAGTCGATGACGAGGCGGCCGCGATGAGCCTGCCGTGCCGCCTCGACGATCCGCGTCGCCTCGTCGAGCTGGTCGCGCGTCGGCAGCAAGGCGTCGCGGTTCACCAACGCCCAGCCGTAGTACTGCACATGCGCGACCTCGAGCCGCGCGGCGCCCCAAGACAACGCAATCTCGATCAGCGCTGCGAGGTTGTGCAGGTTCTGTCGGTGGACGACCGCATTCAGTGTCAACGGCAACCCGGCCTCGCGCACCAGCCGCGCCGCGGATTCCTTGCGGGCATGGGCACCCTTCATGCCGCCAATGCGTTCAGCCCCCGCTGGCTCGGCGTCCTGCACCGAAAGCTGCACGTGGTCGAGGCCGGCGTCCTTCAGTCGCGTCATCAGCGCCACATCGAGCAACACGCCGGCCGTGATCAGATTGGTGTAGAGGCCGGCTTCGTGCGCCGCGGCGGTGATCTCGGCGATATCGCGTCGCGCGGTTGGCTCGCCGCCCGAAAGATGCACCTGCAGGCAGCCGAGCGCCGCCGCCTCCGCGAAGACGCGCGCCCATTCCTCCGTCGTCAGTTCGGCCGAGCCACGCGTCAGCGCGAGCGGGTTTGAACAGTAGGGGCAGCGCAGGGGGCAGCGATGTGTCAGCTCGGCGAGAAGCGCGAGCGGCGCATTCATGTGACGAGCGCGCCCCGCGCGATCAAATCGTCCAGCATGGTGCCGATGTCGGCGGCGATGACCTCCCGCGGCGTATCGAACTTCGCGGCGAGGGCATCCACGACCGCATCGATGTCGCGCACGCCGTCGATGAGACGAAGGACTTCCAGCGCCGTGTCGTCCGGCACGAACATGCGCTCCGGCGCCATGACCACCCAGCGATCGCGCGCCGTATCGTGGTGCAGGCGGACGCCGGGGGCGAAGCGCGGCGTCATGGCCGGAAGGCGCCCGGCGGCGGCAGCGCGGGCTCCACATAGGCCAGGTGCAGCGCGTCGAGCTGCGCCCATAGCAGGTCGCATTTGAAGCGCAGCGCCGCGAGGACCTGTTCCTGCTTCTCCACGGTATCGGCGTGCTGCCTCACATAGGAGAGCGCGAAGGCGACGTCCTGCGGCGCCTGCGTCAGGCGTGGCGTGAAGTAAGCGAGCGTCTCCGCCGTCACGAAATCATAGTTGCGCATCATCCCCGACACGCGCTGGGAGATGATGTTGGGCGAGAACATCTCGGTGAGCGAGGAAGCGACCGCTTCGAGAAGCGATTTCTCCCGTACGAAGCGCACATAGGCATCCACTGCGAAGCGCGTGGCCGGCAGCAGACCCTTGAGCGAGACGACATAGTCGCGGTCGAGCCCAAGCCCATCGGTCAATGCGAGCCAACGTTCCACACCACCCGGATGCACGCCGTCCCCATCATGGTCCAACAGGCGCCGCCGCCATTCGCGACGCAGCTCGGGCGTGGGCAGCCTCGCGACCAACGACGCATCCTTCGCGGGAATGGAAGCCTGGTAGTAATAGCGATTCAGCGCCCAGGCCTGCACCTGGCCCTTGGTGAGCTTCCCGCCATGCAGCAGGTGATGGAAGGGGTGGTGGATGTGGTAGCGCTCCTCCCCAATGGCGCGCAGCGCGGCTTCGAGCGCTTCGGGTGACAACAGACTCACAGGCGGATCTCCATCCCGTCCTCGGCGACTTCCCAGCCTTGCGCGCGAAGCATTGCGCGCTCCGGGCTGTCGGCCAGCAGGGTGGGGTTCGTGTTGTTGATGTGCACGAAGATGCGGCGTGCGACGGGGATGGATGCGAAGGCTTCAAGCGTCGAGCCCTCGCCCGTCATGGGCATGTGGCCCATGCGGCGCCCGGATTTCGGGCCGGCGCCGAGCCGGATCATCTCATCGTCCGTGAACAGCGTGCCGTCGAACATCACGCAGGCCGCATCATCGAGGCGCGTGCGCAACGCTGGCGTCATCATCGCGCAGCCGGGGATGTAGTGCAGCGTGCCGCCGCCGGCGGACAGCGCGAGGCCAAGCGCCTCCCCATCCTCGGCCACGCCGGGGTCGCCATCCATCGTCTCTGCGAACAGCGGCACCTTGCCCGGCACCACATAGGCGGTGACGGAGATGTCCAGGACCTCCAAGACATCGCCGGGCCGAATGTCGCGGCGCGTGACGAAGTCCGGGTTCAGCGCGCGGAAGATCGGGTTCGCATCCAGGACTGCGAAGGTCGGGGGTGCGGCCAGCAGCGTGAAGGCATGGCGTTCGCGCAGGTGCAGCAGGCCGGCGATGGTGTCCACCTCGGCGCCCGTCAGCAACACGGCCGCGATGGGTGAATTGCGCAGCGTCCCGGGCCGCGGATGCAGGGCCGGCGTCGCGGCGATCTGCTGGCGAAGGTCGGGGCTGGCATTCACCAGCAACCAGTTCTCGCCATCGGCGGAGACAGCAATGCTGGCCTGGCTGCGCGGCGGCGCGGCGGCATCGCCCGCGCGTGCGCGCAAACACCCGGTCCCGGCGGAGTTCCATTGCGGGAACCCGCCGCCGGCACCGGCACCGAGCACGATTACCCGGAGCATGAAAAATGGCTCCGGGCAGGCGCTGGCCTCAGCCGATCTCGGCGCAGGCGTAGCTGTTGATTTCCAACGCGAGCGAGATCTCGACGATCTTGGGGGCCTTCCAGGCCATTGTCGTATCCTCCGGTGGAACCGGCCGCGCGCCGGCACAATGAGGATGGCGAGTCCGCCACGCCACATCAAGCACCTACTCGCGCCACCCCGATTGATGAACAAGGGTGCGTCACGGTCGCGTGATCGTCACACCGCCCAGATAGGCGGCGGCCACGGCCGGGTCGGCGGCAAGCACGGCCGCGTCTCCCTGCCCGACGATGCGGCCATTCGCGAGAAGATAGGCGCGATCCGCGAGTTTCAGGCAGCGTCGCGCATTCTGCTCAACGATCAGGATCGCCGTGCCGCGCCCCTTCACCAGAGCCAGGGCGCGGAACAGTTCGGCGGTGATCAGCGGTGAGAGGCCGAGCGAAGGTTCGTCCAGCATCAGCAGTTCGGGCTGCGACATGAGGGCGCGGCCGATCGCGACCATCTGCTGCTCGCCGCCCGACATGGTGCGAACGGGTTGGGACAGGCGCTCCCGCAGTCGCGGAAACAGCGCAAGCACGTCGTGCAAAGCCTGCGCTTCCTGCTGGCGCGCGCGCCGCGGGAAGGCGCCGAGGGCGAGATTTTCCCGCACCGTGAGGTCGCCGAACACGCCGCGCCCCTCCGGCACCAGGGCGATGCCGCGCTCGACCAGGTCATGGGCGGGGCAGCCGCTGATGCGCTCCCCCGCGAAGCGCACCTCGCCTTTCGCAGCGATCATGCCGCCAAGTGCCTTCAACAGCGTGGTCTTGCCCGCGCCATTGGCCCCAAGGATCGCCACCGTCTCGGCCTTGGCGACGTGCATGTCGATCCGCTCGACCGCGCGATGTGCGCCATAGCCGGCGCAAAGCCCGGTCACCTCAAGCATCGTCGTCGCCAAGATAAGCGGCGATCACCGCCGGGTCCGAGAGCGCCGCATCCGGCGTGCCTGCGGCAATCACGCGGCCGGCATTCATCACGACGATGCGGCTGCACAACGCGCGGATGGCGCTCATCACATGCTCGACCATGACGATGGTCGTGCCCTCGCGCGCCAGGCTGCGGATCAGTGCGACGCCATCGTCCAGTTCCGTGGGGTTCAGCCCGGCGAGCCATTCGTCGAGCAGCAGGAGAAGCGGGCGGGCAGCCAGGGCCCTGGCCAGTTCAAGCCGCTTCTGGCCGACATAGGTCAGCGCCGCGGCGGATCGGTCGCCGCGGCCGGCAAGGCCGACGCGTTCGAGGAGCGCAGGCGCGCGCCGCATCGCCTCACCCGGTGAGCAGGGCGCGGCGCCGAAGATGGCGCCGAGGGCGACGTTCTCCGCGATGGTCATGCCTGGCATCACGCGGACCAGCTGGAATGTCCGCGCGATACCCAGGCGCGTGATGGCATGCGGCGGCAGGCGCGCGACATCGGTGCCGCGGAATACGATCCGCCCGTCATCCGCGCGGAGATTCCCGGTGATGAGGTTCAGCGCCGTGGTCTTGCCGGATCCGTTCGGGCCGACCAGTCCGATCACCTCGCCCTGCGCGATCTGCGCCGACAGCCCGTCCACCGCGCGCAGGCCCCCGAAGCTGCGCGACAGGCGGTCGAGTTCGAGCAGCCCTGCGGTCACGCCCGGCGTTCCAGCAGCCCGGCGACGCCACGTGGAATCACATAGACCACCGCGAGGAATACAGCGCCGAGCAGGATGGAGAAGTGATTGGGGAAATTCGCCTGCAGCAATTCGAACAGGATCGCGAGCGGCACCACGCCGAGCACCGGCCCGTACAACCGCCCCGCGCCGCCGAGCAGCGCCATGATCAGCACCTGGAAGGAAATGGCCGGATTGAAGGCGATGGTCGCGTCGATATAGGTCCATCGCGGCGCCATGATGCAGCCCACGACTGCCATCACGGCCGCCGAGACGGTGAAGACCAGTACCTTGGTCCACGTGACGTCGATGCCGGCATGGCGCGCGACGGTCTCGTCCTCCCCGATCGCGCGCAGCGCCCAGCCGAAACGCGAGCGGCCGAGCCACCAACCCATCAGCAGAACGGCGGTGCAAGCCGCGACCAGCGACATGTAGATATCGGCCGGCGACACCGGGACGAACACGAAGCGGCCGACCGTGCCGCCGAATTTCGCCTCGGCCCAGGTGACGAGCTGACGGATCAGCTCCGCCAGGCCAAAGGTGAAGATGACGAAATGGGCGCCGGAAAGACGCAGGGTGGAGAAGCCGACGACGAAAGCCACCGCGGCGCCGATGCAGCCAGCTGCCAGATAGACCGCCGGCAGCGGCAGGGCGTCGCCCAGGAAGGCCATGCTGTAGGCGCCGATGCCGAAGAAGGCCGCGGTGGCAAGGGAGACGTAGCGCGTCGGCCCCGAGAAGAGCCCCCAGGCCGTCGCGAGTGCGGTGTACATCAGGATGTTGATCAGCAGCGACTGCCAGAACGAACCGAGATGCGGTTGCGCCAAGATCAGCACGCCAGCCACCGCGGCGACCCCGATGGGAAAGCGCGCGTCCTTCACCGTGCGGGCCGGCCGAACAGCCCCGCCGGACGCAGCAGCAGGATGGTGAGGAAGAGCGCGAAGTTCACAGCCATGGTCAGGCCGGAATCGAGGAAGCCCGCCGCGAGCGCCTCGGCGAGGCCGAGGATCAGCCCCGCCACCAGCGCGCCCAGCACGTTGCCGACACCGCCCATGATGACGATGATCAGCGCCTTCATGGTGAAGACGACGCCCATCGCAGCGTTGAAGGTCAGGAACATGGAGACGAGCACCCCGGCCCCGGCCACCAGCGCACCGCCCAGCGCGAAGACGAAGGCCGCGAAGGTGCGTGTGTCGATGCCGACGAGTTGCGCGGAGGCCGGACTCACCGCTACCGCTCGCACCGCCGTGCCCATGCGCGTGCGCATCAGCACCAGGTAGAGCGCGAGTGAGATCGCCAGCGCCACCCCCGCCGCCAGCAAGCGGTTCAGCGCAACCGCGGACCCCAACACCTGCACCGGCACAGCCAGGTAGGAATAGGAGAAGTAGGTACCGCCGAAGGCCGCCAACAGCACCCCCTGGACGATGAACAGCAGCCCGAAGGTTGCAAGGATGTTGTCCACCTCCAGCGCGCCCGCATCGGGCGCGCGACGCACCAGCGGCGCCATCAGCACAACATAGATGACCCAGTGCAACGCGAAGGACGCCGGCATCGCGATGACGAGCGCGAGCAGGGGATTCACCCCCGCCGCCGTGAACAGCACATAGGCGACAAAGCAGGCCGCCACCGTGAACTCGCCATAGGCGAGGTTCATGATCCGTGCGACGCCGTACTGCAGCGTGAGGCCGATGGCGATCAGCGCGTAGATGCCGCCCAGCACCAGCCCCGACAGCAGGACGTCCAGCAGGAACACGGATCAGGCCGGGCGCCAGGCCGGTTTCGGGAATTGCACCGGCTGCAACGGCCCCGCACCGCCGACCGCGACGAAATTCTCGCCCTGCCATTGGCCGACCCAGGGCTGCGGGATGCGCTGGTTGTTCTCCATCCTGACGCTGCCGACGATGGTCTCGAAGGTGCCGCCGCCGATGGCGCGGATCAGTGCCGGGCGGTCGATGCCGACCTGCGCGATGGCCTGTTCCAGCACCTCGAGCGAGGCGTAGGTGACCGGCGAGGCCCAGCCATCCGGCGGGCGCCCGACCACCTGGGTGTGGCGCGCCACATAGTCGCGGATCTTCGGACTGGCGGCATCGACGCCACCGATACCGAGCACGCCCTCGGCATTCGTGCCGAAGCGCTGGCGAAACAGCGGGAAGGCCGTGCCGACCGCGGTGTAGAAGACCTTTGGGTTGAAACCGGCGATGCGTGCCTGCTCGGTGATCGCCAGCGTATCCGGTGGGTAGGAGAAGGCGATGAAGATCTCCGGATTGGCGCGCGCGGCCTCGGCGATCAGCGGTGCCAGGTCCTGCTGGCCGAGCGGATACTGCCGGTCGATCACCAGCCGGAAGCCGGCGCGGTTGAGCGCGGCGCGGCCGGCGTTCAGCAGCTCGATCCCGAACTGGTCCTGCACCGAGACCAGCGCCACGGTGTTGCCAAGCCCATTGCTGCGCTGAAGTCCCTGCAGTGTCGTGACCAGCGCCTCCGACGCCGCCGAGGAGCGGCCGAGGAAGAAGAAGGCGTTCGGCCAGCGCTGCACGAGCTCCGGGATGCGCTCCGTCACTGAGGTGACAGCGAGATGCGGATGCCCGCCACGGTTCAGCACCGCCCCCACCGCGAGGTTCAGCCCCGTGCCCCAGGGCGGCAACACCAGGTCCACACGATCCTGGTTGATCAGCCGGTCCAGGTTGCGGATGGCTTCCTCGGACAGCGAGCGATCATCGTACTCCACAACCTCGATCATGCGTCGCGCACCGCCTGGCAGGCGCAGGCCGCCCGCCTCATTCACCGTGCGCACCCAGAGCTGGTAGTTCGGCAGGGTGGTGACGCTCGCACCCCCGGCATTCGGCCCGGTCTTGCTGATGGACCAGCCGATGCGCACGGGGCCGGCCTGGGCGCTGGCCCTGGTGACAATCGCGGCGGCGGCGAGGCCACCGAAGGCGGCGCGGCGGGTGATGCGCGTCATATGTGTCCTCCCTTCGTCATTCCGTGATGCTGATGTTGGCCGCGCGGATGATCGGTTCCCACAGCGTGGCCTCGGCGCGCATGGCGTCTGCCAGCGCTTCGGGCGAGGAGCCGATGGGCGTCGCGCCGAGCTCGGCGAGGCGTGACGCGACCGTCGGATCGCGCAGCGCGGCGGCGATGTCGCGCGACTGGCGCAGGATCGTCGCGGCTGGGGTGCGCGCGGGGGCGAAGAAGGCGAACCAGGAGCTCAGCGCATAGCCGGGCACGGTGTCGGCGATGGGTGGAACCTCCGGTAGTGTCGGCGCGCGCGTGGAGGTCGTCACGCCGAGCGCGCGGATGCCACCCTGCCGGATCGGGCCAGCGGAGACGGTCAGCGTGTCGAACATCACGTCGAGCCGCCCGGCGAGCAGGTCCTGCATCGCCGGCCCTGCGCCGCGATAAGGCACATGCGTCATCCGCACGCCGGCCAGATGGGCGAAGAGCTCACCGGCCAGATGGATCGAAGTCCCGACGCCGGCCGAGCCGTAGTTCAGCCTGCCCGGATTGGCGCGCGCGCGGGCGATGAAATCCGCCACGCTGTGATCGGGCGAGGTCGCCGGGACGACCATCACATTCGGCACCTGGATCGCCATCGCGACCGGGGCGACATCGGCCATCGCATCGAAAGGCATGCGCGCATAGAGGAAGCGGTTCACCGCGATGGATTGCGAGGTGATCAGCAGCGTGTGGCCGTCCGGCTCCGCGCGCGCCACCTCGGCGCCGGCGATGTTGCCGCCGGCGCCGGCGCGGTTCTCCACCACGACCGGCGCATCCCAGGCGGTGCGCAGACGTTCGGCCAGCAGTCGTGCCACAATGTCGGCCGCGCCGCCGGGCGGGAAGGCAACGACGATCCGCACCGGCCGCGCCTGCGCAAGCGCGGGCGTGGTGAGCAGCATCGTGCCGAGCAGAGCGTTCCGGCGCGTGATGATGTTCATCGTCGTCCTCCCTCGCGACTGTCACGCCATCAGGTGGGGCAACCAGACGTCCAACACTGCGGCGCGTTTCTCGTTCTTCACGGCGTGCATGGCCTCAGCCAGCGCGGCAGGCAGGTCGCTTGCGCGTTCGACCTTGCGGGCGAAGGCGCCGCCCGCCGCCGCCGCGATCGCCGAATGGTCGGGCGGCGGGTCGAAGGACACATCGATATCCGCCGCGGCCGCCGCGTAACCCTGGCCATGCACGGCCAGCGTCGAGAAGCGCGGCGCCTTCCATCCGCGATTGTTGAACACGACCTGCAGGAACGGCGTGCCGTAACGTCGCGCCATCCAGTGCACCGTCGAGGGCTGGCTGAACATGTAGCAGCCATCGCCAAGCAAGGAGATCACCGTCAGCGACGGATCGGCGAGCTTCGCGCCGATCGCCGCACCGCCGGCCCAACCCAGATTGCCGCCACCCGAATTCAGCATCTGCCCGGCGCGCGTCGGCGCGATGTGGTTGCAGATGATGGGGTAGTTGGTGATGCCCTCGTTCAGGATCAGCGTGCGCTCATCCATCAGCGCGCGGACCTGCGCCGTGAGGTATTCGGGCGTGATCGCGTCATCCGTGCCAGGCACTTCGAGCGCCGCGAGCGCTGTGCGGCGCTCGGCGTGACGGGCCGACCAGAAGGCGCGGCGCTCGGATACGGCCGCAGTATCGGGCGTGGCACGGACCAGCGCCGCGTTGAGTTGCGCGAGCGCCGTCTCGGCATGCGCGCGGAAAACGCGACGCGCCGGAATGGACCACAGCGGCATCTGCTGCTTCAGCGGATCGACGTCGAGATGCCAGATGCGCACCCCATCCCGCGGCTTCGAGACAGTTGGAATCCAAGGCACATCGCTGTCGATCACGATGACGAGGTCAGCCTCGGCCAGGGCTGCGTTCTGCCGCGGCTCGTTCCACTGGCAACCCTGGTGCATCGGGTCGTCATGCGGAAGGTTCACGGCATTCGGCACGCTGTCCAGCGCGCCGATGCCCAGCACGCCCACGAAGCGACGCAGCTCCTCCACAGCTCGGATGTTGCGGCCGAGATAGGAGGTCACCACCAGCGGCCGCCGCGCGGCCCGCAGATCGGCCAGCAGCGCATCGACGGCCTCCGCCGGCAATGCGGCGGGGCCGACCGGTGCGTGGTCGGCGGGATCGGTGGTGGCTCGCGGCACCACCTCCTCCATCACCTCCCGCGCGCCCATCAGATAGACCGGGCCCTTGGGGTCGGATTGCGCGAATTGCAGCGCGCGGAAAACCATCTGTCGGATGTTGCGGCCGCTGCGGATCTCGGCGTCGTAGCGCATGTAGCCGCGCACGATGCCGCGCTGGTCATGCACGTCCTGGATCCACTGGATGAACTCGTTGCGGCTGCCCTTCATCTCGCCGAACTGCGTGAAGGGGCTTGCGCCGGCGAAGATCAGCACCGGGACGCGGCCCTTGTCGACATTGTGCACCGCGCCCGCCAGGGCCTGAGTGCCGCATTCGACATGGACCACCACGGCCTGCGCGCGACCCGAAACCTGCGCATGACCCTGCGCAGCGGTCAGCGCGACCATCTCGTTGGGGCAGGTGATGACCTTGGGGATCGGGCGGCCATCGGCACGCGCCTCGGCGATCGCCTCGACCAGGCCGGGATGGTCGGAACCGAAATTGGCGAAGATGTACTCGACGCCCGCATCGCGCAGCGCCTCGAGAAAGGCAGCCGATGCGGTGTGTCCCGCGCTGGTGGGCGACGTGCCCGACGCACGCATGCCGGCGGCATCCATGCCCGTTCCTCCCCGGGGAACTGATCTTGCTTCCAACAGTTGGATGTCCAATCTTCTGCGTCAAGTTGAATCGATGGACAGGGACGGCGGGATGCCGGCAAGGACGACACGACGGTCGAAGGAAGGGGCATCGGGTGAGGCAGTCCGCCTCGGCCCGCTGGAGGATTTCATCGGCTTCCACCTGCGCCTGGCGCAGGAAGCGTCCTTCCGTGCCTTCGCACAACGCGTGCGCGACCCGCGCCTGCGGCCGAGCCGCTTCGCCATGATGGTCCTGATCGCGCAGAATCCCGGCATCACGCAGGCTGCTTTGTCGCAGGCCTCCGGCCGCGATACCTCAAGCCTGACGACGGCGCTCGACGATCTGGTATCGCGGGGGCTGGTGCTGCGCGAAAGATCAGCCCTGGACCGCCGCCGCTACGCCCTGGACCTCACGCCGCGGGGCCGCCAGGTGCTGACACGGCTGATGGCGCATGCGCGGGCGCATGACCGGAAACTCGACGACCTCGTCGGCCCTTCGGGCAAGGTCGCGTTGCTCGGCCTGTTGCGCCGCATCATCAGCGGCCTGGATTGAAGGCGCGGCAGCGTCGCGCCGCCATTCCGTCAGGTCGCGTCCATCTGCAGACCCTCACGCCGGATCACCTGGCCCCACTTGGCGATCTCGGCCGCGACGAAGCCGGCGAAATCGTCCGGCGTACCCGGCGCCGGCACGCCGCCCATCTGGGCGAAGCGCACGCGCGTGTCGGGCGCGGTGAGCATCGTCTGCACTTCCGCATTCACGCTGCGCACGATCTCCGCCGGCACATTCGCCGGCATGAACAGCCCGAACCAGGTGGCGACGTCATAGGGGGCGAGTTCCGGCGCCGTCTCCCGGATCGCGGGCAGGTCCGGCAGTTCCGGGCTGCGATCCGCGGTGGTCACGCCAAGGGCCCGCAGCCGCCCGGCGCGAATATGCTCCATCGAGCTGGTGAGGTTATCGAAGGCGAACTGCACATTGCCGGCGACGAGGTCGATCAGCAGCGGCCCGGCACCACGGAAATGCACCGCTTCCGCCTGCGTGCCGGCAAGCTGGTTGAACCACACCCCCGACAGATGCGGCGACTGCCCCATCCCCGAGGTGCCATAGGAGGCGCGGCTGCCCTCCCGCTTCAGCCAGGCGATGAATTCCGGCACCGTGCGGGCAGGCACGGAAGGGTGCAGCACCAGCACGTTCGGGCCGCGGATGACATTGGCGACTGGCGTCAGGCTCTCCGGCCGGTATTGCAGGTTGCGGAACAGCGAATAGCCGATCGCCTGCGGTCCGATATTGCCCATCAGCATGTGGCGCCCATCGGGGGCACTGCGCACCACTTCGACCGTGCCGATGGTGCCGCCGGCGCCTGAGCGGTTCTCGACCACCACCGGCGTGGTCCACTTCGCCTGGAGGTGCTGGGCGAGCAGGCGCGCCATGATGTCGGTGGTGCCGCCCGGTGCGGCCGGCACGACGATTCGGGACTGCTGCCCCGGGCGCCAATCCTGGGCGCGGGCGGCTGCGGGGAGAGCCACTGGCAGGGCCAGCGCGGCGCGACGCGTGATGCGGGTCATGGTGCTTCCTCCGTTTCGTCCCAGGCTTATCGCGCGTCGCCGCCGCGGGGTCACGTTCCGCGGCGACAGCCGACACGCCGCGCGCCCAGGCAGCCGGCGCCACGCACGCAGGCCGCCAGCGCTTCACTCCTCCATGCGGTAGCGGAAGTCGCAATGGGTCGCGCCGCCCATGATGGTCTGGGTGCGTTCGAGCTTCAGCTTCGGATCGTAGCCCTCGCAGAAGGCACCATCCCGGTTGCAGGACAGCACGGCGCCAAGCTCGGCAAGGCCCATCTGCCGGTACATTTCGGCATAGCGGCAGCGGGTGACGTTGAAGTCGTAATGCGTCGCGTCCTTGCGCAGCGTCTCGATGCGCAATGCATCGCCCTTGGTCCACAACGGTTGCAGCGCGATGAAATGTTCAAGGCTGGGTCGCCCGCCGGGGCCTTCCTTCGCCATCTCGGCGGCGGTGGACTTCGCCAGCTTCACCACGGCGCGGGACAGGATGGCCTTCGCCTGCACGTCGCCAAGCTCGGCCTTCATCTCCTCGTAGATGCCCTTGGCGAAGGCGGCCTCGATGCGACGCTGCTCAAGAATGCCCAGACGATCCTCGGACATATGAAAACTCCCCGGTGTCGATGACACCGGGGAGGCTAGCGCGGCAGCGAGATGGAAGGGAATGCGCCGGGCGGCGCGGTCCCGTCGCGCGGATCAGCGGGCGAAGAGGCCCGAATTCGTCACCACGATCTGGCTCGCGGCGCAGATGTTGACCTGACGCAGCTCGGCGGCGCCGCCGCCGGCCCAGGTGATGCGGAAATCATAGTTGCCGGCGTTGTTGGCCCGCGCGTTCCACACGCGGCCCGGCGGCAGGACGTTCTGGCCGAGCTGGTCGACGCCCCAGTTCGCCAGGCTGGAATGGCTGTATTGCAGCGTCAGCACCGTGCGGGAGGAATTGTTCACGACCTGGAAGCGCGTGTCGCAGGCAGCCTGCACCGGCCCCGGCGCGACGCCGACGGGCGTGGGCACATAGACCGTCTGCGGCGCGCAGGCCGAAACGGCGGCGGCGCCCATCAGGGCGATGGCGGCAGGCAGCAGGCGACGAAGCATGTCGGAACACTCTCCCGGTTGACGGCGCGCAGCGTTGGCCCGCCCGTTATCGATAAGGTGACGGTATGCAACGGAAGTTACGCGGGCAAGATGGCGCGGGCTTGCGCGGCGTCGCGGCGCCGTGGTGCTGTGAAGCGATTCGTCGGGAAGGGTCACGGGTATGACAATCGGGCAGTGGTTGAGTTTCCGGGGACGGATCGGGCGCAAGACCTTCTGGCTCGGCTACGTGCTCATCCTCTTCGTGGCCGCGATCGTCGCGGCGATCCTCGATGCCGCGATGGGCTTCACCGGCCCGATGGGCATGGACGCGATGCCCGCCGACGCGCCGCAGTTCACGCCGGTCAGCACGGTGGTCTCGCTGCTGTCGATCTGGCCGTCCCTGGCCGGGAGCATCAAGCGGCTGCACGACCGGGACCGGTCGGGATGGTGGATCGGCGGGCTCTACCTGATCGGCGCCATCTTCGGCGTGGTGATGGGCGTGATGGTCGCAACCAACCCGCAGAATGCCGGCGCGGTGCTGGTGCCGATGGCCGTCGGGGGGCTGGTCGTTTTCGCTTATGCCATCTGGCTTCTGGTGGAAACCGGCTTCCTGCGCGGCACGCCGGGGCCGAACCGCTTTGGGCCCGACCCGCTGGGCGGTGCCTATGGCGCGCCGCAATGGCAGCAAGGCATGCCGCCGCAACCCGGCTGGCCGCAGCAGCAGGCTCAGCCTCAGCAATGGCAGCAACCTGGCCAGTGGCAGCAGCCCCAGCAGCCGCAATGGCAACCGCCGCAGCCGCAGGGCTGGCAGCCGCCGCCGCAGGGCTATCCACCCGCGCAGAGCCCCGGCGCACCGCCGGCGGGTTACGGTCAGGCGCCTCCACCGGGCTACGGGCAGCCGCCGCCGGGTCATGGCCAGCCGCCGCAGCAGCCGGGGCAATGGGGTGGCCCCGGACCGGGCGGCAGCGTGCCGCCCGTACGGCGGGACTGACGCGGACTGCTACGCCGGATCCACCGGGGAGGCCGGCACGCCGGCCGCCTCGATCACCGCGCCGGCCTGCAGCAGCACGTCCTCCCGGTAGCGTCCGGCGAGCAGTTGCACGCCAACCGGCACGCTGCCGACCATCCCGGTCGTCACCGCGAGCCCCGGCAGGCCCATCAGCGGCAGGCCGACCTGGGTCAACTGTGCTTCCATGATGCGGCCGAAGGCCTCGGGGCTTTCGACATCCTCCTGGTCACGGAAGGGCAGCTCGCCGGAGACCGGCGTGATGGCGAGTGGGAAGCGCTCGAAGAATTCCATCCACTGCCGCACGAAGGTCGCGCGCTTCTGAAGCCCGTCCATGAAGGCGTTGAGATCGGGCTGGGGACACAGCGCCTCCATCTGCGCGAAGACGAAGACGGCATCCGGGTCGGCTTCCTGCCGCAGCGCGGCGTTCAGGCCGCGGCGCGATTCCGCCAGCCACAGCATGGCCTGCAGCGCAGCCGGTTCGCGCAGCGGCGGGGTCTCGGCTTCCTCGATGGTCCAGCCGGCGGCCTCCAGGCGCTTCGCGGCGTCGCGCAGCGGGCGGTCACGGCAGGCTGCACCGCCATGCCATCGGGGTTCAGGCATAGCGCGGCGCGCTTCGCCACCGGCGGGCCCTCCAGCGGCACATCGGCCCACCAGGGATCGCGGATGTCGCGCGCCGCCATGGCCGCGAAGCCCAGCCGCAGATCCGCGATGGTCCGCGCGATCGGCCCCGACACAGCCATGAGCTGCCCGCCGATATGCCGTTCGGCGCCCGAGGCATTCCACGCCGGGATGCGCCCGAGCGTCGGGCGCAGCCCATGCACGCCGCAGGCATAGGCCGGGTAACGGATCGACCCGCCGATATCCGTGCCATGGGCGATCGCCCCGATCCCCGCCGTGACCGCCGCCGCCGCCCCGCCCGAGGACCCGCCCGGCGTGATGGACGCATCGCGTGGGTTCCTCGTGTGCCCATGCAGCGCATTGCGCGTGAACCAGCGCAGCGAGAAGGCCGGCGTGTTCGTCCGCCCAAGCAGCACCGCGCCCGCCTTACGCAGATTGCTCACCACCGGGCTGTCCTGCGCCGCGACCAGGTCCTTCTGCAGGCGCAGGCCATTCGTTGTCGCGAAGCCCTTCTGGTCGGCATTCACCTTGATCGTCACCGGCACGCCGGCGAGCGGGCCAGGGTCCTCGCCGCGCGCGAGTGCGGCATCGACGGCCGCCGCCTCGGCCAGCACCACCTCGGGGCGATGATCGACCACGGCATTGATCTTCGGGTTCGCGGCATCGAGGCGCGCCAGCGCATCGCGGGCGACCTCGGTCGCAGAAAGCGCCTTCGCACGAATGCGCGCGGCAAGCTCGGTGGCCGAAAGGCGCCAAAGGTCGGTCATGGAGGAGTGGATCCGCTGGTGGGTGGTCGACATGCTTCCGCGCGTGGCGCGGAAGGTCAACGCGCAGCGAGGGGGCGCCGCCCCCTCGTACTCCCCCGCCAGGGAGGCAGCGGCCTCCCTGGACCCGCGGGAACTTACAGGAAGCCGCCGGATTGGCGCTTCCACAGGGCGGCGTAGGTGCCGTCGCGGGCCAACAGCTCGGCGTGGCTGCCTTGTTCCACGACACGGCCGTGTTCCAACACAACAAGGCGGTCCATCTTTGCCAGCGTCGACAGGCGGTGCGCGATGGCGATGACCGTCTTGCCCTCCATCAACCCCGCGAGTTGTTCCTGGATGGCGGCCTCGACTTCGGAATCGAGCGCGGAGGTCGCCTCGTCCAGCACCAGGACGGGCGCATCCTTCAGCAGCACGCGGGCGATCGCGATGCGCTGGCGCTGGCCGCCCGAGAGCTTCACGCCACGTTCACCCACATGCGCGTCATAGCCGGTTCGGCCGCGCCAATCGGCGAGCTGCGCGATGAACTCATGCGCAGCAGCGCGACCGGCCGCGGCGATGATCTCGGCCTCGCTCGCCGAAGGCCGTCCATAGCGAATGTTGTCGCGGATCGAACGGTGCAGCAGCGCCGTATCCTGCGTGACGACGCCGACGGCACCCCGCAGCGATTCCTGCGTGACGGTGGCGATGTCCTGCCCGTCGATGACGATGCGCCCGGCCTCCGGGCTGAAGAACCGCAAAAGCAGGTTCATCGCGGTCGTCTTGCCCGCACCGGAATGGCCGACCAGGCCGACACGTTCCCCGGATGCGATGACGAGGTCGAAGCCGTTCAGCACGCCACGTTCCTGGCCGTAGCCGAAATGCACGTCCTCAAAGCGGATCTCGCCGCGCGTGACGACCAAAGGCTTCGCACCGACCGGGTCGGGTGCCGTGGGCGGCACCGCGATGCTGCCGGAGGCTTCCTGCACCACGCCGACATTCTCGAAGATGCCGGTGACGTTGAAGGCGACCCAGCCTGAGATATTGGCGATCTGCCAACCCATCGGCAGCGCGGTGGCGATGACGCCGATGCCGATCTCGCCGCGTTGCCACAGCCAGATCGACACTGCGCCGAGCGCCGTCAGCAGCATCGCATTCAGGCTGGACAGCAGCAGCCCGTTCAGCGTGACCATGCGCATCTGGCGGCGGAATGCCTCGGTCAGGCGCGCGATGCCGTCGCGCACGAAGGAATCTTCCTCCTCGGCGCGCGCGAACAGCTTCACGGTCAGGATGTTGGTGTAGCTGTCGACAATGCGGCCGGTCAGCAGCGATCGCGCCTCCGACGCCGCCTTCGACCGGTCCCGCATGCGCGGCACGATGAATCGCAGCAATGCGAGATAGGCGAGGAACCAGGCCATCACCGGCAAGGCGAGACGCCAATCCGCCTGGGTCAGCCAGATCAGCGCCGTGCTGCCATAGACAAGGATGTACCAGACCGCGTTCACGCCCTGGACCACGGACTCGCGCAGCGCCGGACCTGCCTGCATCACGCGGTTGGCGATGCGCCCGGCGAAATCCTCCTGGAAAAAGGTCCAGCCCTGGCGGACGACGTGGAAGTGGCTCTGCCAGCGGATCAGGCTGGTGACATTGGCGCCGATCCCCTGCTGCGCGACCAGGTTCTGCGCGGTGATGGCGAGCGGCCGTCCGACCAGCAGCACCGCCGCCATGCCGAGGAGTTGCGGCCAGGCTTCCGCCAGGATGCGGTCGGGCCCGTGGGTGTTCAGCAGGCTGATGACGGTGCCGATGAAGATGGGAATCAGCGCATCCAGCACGGCGACCGTCATGCCCAGCAGGAACAGCAGCACGAACAGCGCCTTCGCCTGGCGGATGAAGTACCAGTAGAAGGCGATCAGTCCGGCGGGTGGCGGGCTGCCTGGGACGGGAATGCCGAACAGCCGGCTGGCGGGGGCACCCGGCGGCGCAACCGGATCAACCGTGGATTCGAAGGGCAAAACCATGCGCCCATCCACGCTTGCCGGAAGGTTGTGTCAATCGCGCTGCGGGGATGGAACGCCACCCTTGCCGTTCTTGCTTGCGGCGCTGCTACTGAGAGCCCTCGAGCCTCGCGCGGCTTCGATGCATGGGGGGCCCCGGCGGCGGCGCGCCAAGGCGCTCCGGTTGGCACAGCTCCTGAAAATGGCCGTGCCTTCTGAAGTCAAGCTGGATACGCTCGCTCTTCACAAAACAGTGTGAGGCTTTCCCATGAGCGTGCCTGACGGTGCCGAGAAAATCGGTCGCTATCTCTATCTTTTCCGATCCCAGACCGACAGCACGACCTGCGCCATCGACGCCCATGGCGGATACTATTTCGAGAATCGATCCTTCAAGGTCCCAGACGGCGTGACACTGAAATTCTACGCGTCACACGGAAATCACTTGATGGATGAGGGGCTACAGGGACTCAAATTGGCAACGAATACCTTCAAGCCTGTCGAGGAAATCACGGGCGGCCAGGACTGCCACGATTATTTGTTACAGAAAGCGTGGGGCACCCACACATTCGACAAAGAAGCCGACGAGGAATTCCGCATTACCTATGAGCGCGCGAAGGCGTTCCTCGAACGAACCGATAAAAAATGGCAGAAGGAGTTCTTCGGCCACACCTTCGACAATGTTGCTTCTCTCCTGACGATCAGGAACCGCTGGGACAATTTATGCGGCGTTACACTCAAGGACGTCATCCACGACGTCCGCAAGGTCATGCCAACGCTCACGACCTTTCATTGCTCGTTCTGCCGCAATAACATGCTCAGCTCGGGCGGGCAGGATACGGCGCAGCGCTACTGAAGCACCGTATCCACCCGCGCCCCGCCTCCTTCAGCCAGGCAGCCCCAGCACGTTCTTCGACAGGATGTTCCGCTGGATCTCGTTCGACCCGCCATAGATCGTGGCGGGCCGCGCCTGGATGTAGAGCCCCGTCGGGTTCAGGTTGCGGTTGCCTTCCATCGGCTCCAGCAGCCCGGCATTCTCGCCCGCGATCTCCAGCATCGTGTCGGTGATGCGCTGGAACAGTTCCGTCTGGAACACCTTCAACATCGACACGTCGGCGCCCAGCGTTTCCCCGCGCCGCAGCTTGTCCACGAAGGTGCCGTAGAGCGACTTCAGGTCCTCGAGATCCAGCCGCAGCCGGCCATAGGTGTCCTGGAAGGCCAGATCCTCCCACACGCCCATGCGTTCGGCGAGTTGGCGCAGCCGCGTGAAGGCATAGGCCGACAGGCGCGGGGACCCGAGATAGATCCGCTCGAAGGACAGCAGCGCCTTCGCCATGTCCCAGCCGCGGTTCGGCGTGCCCACCAGGTTCTTCGCCGGCACGCGGACATTGTCGAAGAAGACCTCGCAGAACTCGTCGTGGTACTCGAGGTTGATGATCGGCTTCACCGTGATGCCCGGCGTCGCCATATCCACCAGCAGGAAGGAGATGCCCTCCTGCTTCTTCGCGTTCTTGTCCGTGCGCACCAGCAGGAAGCACCAGTTCGCGTCGGACGCCAGCGTCGTCCAGATCTTCTGGCCGTTCACGACGTAGTGGTCGCCATCCAGCACGGCTTCCGTGCGCAGCGCAGCGAGGTCCGATCCCGCATTGGGTTCGGAATAGCCCTGGCACCAGATGTGCTCGCCGTTCAGGATCTTCGGCAGGAAATGCGCCTGCTGCTCATCCGTCCCGTGGTTGATGAGCAGCGGGCCGACCATGATGATGCCGTGGTCATTGGTGCGCGCGCAGCCGTGGCGCTCGACCTCATCCGTGAAGATGATCTGCTTGGCAGGCGCGAGGCCGAGCCCACCGAACTGGCGCGGCCAGCCCGGGCACAGCCAGCCCTTCTCGGCCAGCATGAAATACCAGGGCTTGTTCTCCTCCCAATGCAGGCGCTTGGGCGGATTGCGCAGGTCGGGCGGGTAGTTCGCCTCGATCCAGGACCGGACATGGGCGCGGAAGGCCTCGTCCTCCATGGCGTTGAGGTCGGCGGTTTCCTTCGGTGCGATGCTGATGGCCATGGCTCAGCCTCCGAACTTGGGCTTGCGCTTCTCGAGGAACGCCGCGCGGCCTTCCTGGAAGTCGGGTGTGGTGAACAGCAGGCCCTGGAAGGTCTGCTCATCGGCCAGCGCCTCGTCGAGGCCTTCCGACAGGATCTTCTTGGTCAACTCGATCGGCGCCGAAGCTTCGGCGGCGAGGAAGCGCGCCTTCTCCAAAGCCACCTCCAGCGCCTTGCCCGGGGCTGCGAGGTAATCCACCAGACCGATCCGCTCGCCTTCCGGTGCGTTCACCACCTCGTGGTAGAACAGGATGCGCCGCGCCCGCCCCATGCCGACGCGGCGCGGCAGGAACCACGGCAGCCCCATATCGGCCATCAGCCCGATCTTGTGGAAGCCGGC
Organism: Roseomonas sp. SRI_022; assembly: GCF_057586215.1. Taxonomy (NCBI): domain Bacteria; kingdom Pseudomonadati; phylum Pseudomonadota; class Alphaproteobacteria; order Acetobacterales; family Roseomonadaceae; genus Roseomonas; species Roseomonas sp. SRI_022. The sequence goes on along the minus strand of NZ_JBYCZL010000028.1, from coordinate 20,524 downwards.
GACGAAGCGCGCATCCTCGGCGGCGACGACGGTGTCGCAGGCGCAGGCCACGGCCATGCCGGCGCCCGCCGCCCAGCCTTCCACGGCCGCGACGATGGGCTTCGCGCCACGCGCCATCAGCCGCACCAGCCGGTGCGTGCGCCGCATGCGCTCGCGCCCGTCCAGCGCGCCGCCGACATCCATCGCCGAGATGTCGCCACCGGCGCAGAAGGTCCCGCCCGCGCCGGTCACAACGATCGCGCGTACCGCCTTGTCGGTATGGGCACGCTCGATCGCATCCTCCAGCGCCTGGCGCACGGGGAGCGCGATCGCGTTCTTCCGCTGCGGGTAGTTGATGGTGAGGACCAGGACGTTGCCGTCCATCGCCTCATCAACGCGTGCGGCCTCGCTCATTCCACATCCTCCGGCGCCAGGGCCATGAATCGCCGGCGATGCAGGCTCGCCGATCCATACTGGTTCGCGATCACCATGCCGCGCCGCAGATACAGCCCGACATCGTATTCGTCCGTGTATCCGATGCCGCCATGCAGCTGGATGCATTGCCGCAGCACGAGCAACCCGCTCTCCGCCGCGCGATGCTTCGCCTTGGACACCGCCGCCTGCCGCACCGCGCCGGTCGCGCCGGAATCGAGCACCGCGGCCGCCGTTTCCACCGCCGCCCGCGTCAGCGCGATATGGATCCTCAGATCCGCGGCGCGATGCTGCAGCGACTGGAACGTGCCGATGATGCGGCCGAATTGCTGACGGGTCTTCAGGTAGCCGAGCGTCAGCTCGAACGCCTTCTCCATCAGCCCGAGCATATGCCCGGCGGTCGCCAGCGCGGCCTCGTCCAGCGCCTGCTCCACCACCGCGCCGATATCGTCGGCGATGCGGCTCGCTCGGGACAGGTCGGCGCGCAGCGTGCCGACATTGCCGCCATCCATGGTCTTCTCGAGAACCACATCCGCACCGGCCGCCGGCAGGCTGACCAGCGCGATGCGGTTGCCCTCGCGCACCGGCAGCAGGAAGGCGTCGGCACCGGCCGCCATCGGGACGAATACCCGCGGCGCATCGCCGGTGCCGGGCACGGCGATGCTGTCCGCCTTCTCCTGCCAGGCGGTCAGCACCACCTTCGCACCTTCCAGCAGCGGGGCGAGCAGCGCCTTGTCATCGGATGCCGCCAGCAGGCGCGCCGAGAGCATCGCCGGGACCAGCGGCTCCGGCGCGAGGCCGGCGCCGATCTCCTCGGTCAGCGCAACGGCTTCCGACAAGCCAAGGCCGGCGCCGCCATCATTCTCAGCCACGCCGAGGCCGATCCAGCCAAGCGCGCCCATCTCGGCGAACACGGCGCGGTCGAAGCCGGGATTGGCGAAGCGCAGGGCGCGCACGCGCTTGGTGTCACCGCCGCGCGGCGCAACGGCACCCGCGCTGTCGCGGATCATGCGTATGGATTCGGATCGGTCGTCGAGTGCTTGGCTCATCGCTTCCTCAAGGAAGGTCGGGGGAGGAGAACCTCCCCCGAACCCCCACCCTTTTTCTGTCTGGGCGCCTCGCCGGTGGCGAGGCGCAAAGCGTCACTGCGTGTGCAGCGTCGCGCCCGAAGCCGCCTGCGCCTGTTCCAGCGTCACGCCGGGGGCGAGGTCCACCACCACGAAGCCCTTCTCGGGCACGATCTCGAAGACGCCGAGATTTGTGTAGACGCGCTTCACGGCCTTTGGCGTCGTCAGCGGATAGGCGCATGTCTCCACCAGCTTCGGGCGACCGTCCTTGGTGGTGTGCTCCATGATCACCCACAGCCGCTTCGCCCCGGCGCCGAGGTCCATCGCACCACCCACGGCCGGCGCGGTGTCGTTCTCGCTCGTCGCCCAATTCGCGATGTCGCCATTCGCTGCGACCTCGAAGGCCCCGAGCACGCACAGGTCGATATGCCCGCCGCGGATCATCGCGAAGCTGTCGGCATGATGGCAGTAGGACCCGCCGGGCCGCAGCGTCACCGGCTGCTTGCCGGCATTCACCAGCCATGGGTCGATCGCATCCTTCGCCGGCGCCGGGCCCATGCCGAGGATGCCGTTCTCGGAATGCAGGATCACCTCGCGGTCCATCGGCACGTAGTCACCGACCATGGTCGGGATGCCGATGCCGAGATTGACGTACCAGCCCTCGGGAATGTCCTGCGCCAGGCGCGCGGCCATGGCCTTGCGGTCGAAGCCTTGCATGTCTCGTCCTCCTGTCCCGACGCTTAAGCCCAGTCCGGCCCGCGATCCACATGGATCACGCGCTGCACGAAGATGCCCGGCGTGTGCACATTCTCTGGCACCAGCTCACCCAATTCGCGGAGATGCGACACCTGCGCGATCGTCAGGTCCGCCGCCATCGCCATCACCGGGTTGAAGTTCCGACCCGACGCGCGATAGGTCAGGTTGCCCCAGCGATCGCCTTCCCAGGCCTCGACCAGCGCGACATCGCCCTTCAGCGCGTGCTCCATGACATAGCGGCGGCCGTTGAACTCCCGCTCCTCCTTGCCATGGGCCAGGATCGTGCCGACCGAGGTCGCGGTGAAGAACGCCGGCACGCCGGCACCCGCGGCGCGCATGCGCTCAGCCATGGTGCCCTGGGGCACGATCTCCAGCTCGATCTTGCCGGCGCGGTACAGTTCCTCGAACACCACGGAGCCGGCGGAACGCGGGAAGGAACAGATGATCTTCCGCACGCGCCCGAGTTCCATCAGCCGTGCGAGGCCGACGCGGCCCGTGCCCGCGTTGTTGCAGACGCAGGTGAGGTCCGTGGCACCCTGTTCGATCAGCGCCTCGATCAGTTCGTCGGGCTGTCCGACCGCGCCGAAGCCGCCGATCAGCACGGTCGATCCGTCCTTGATGCCGGCCATGGCGTCGGCCATGGATTGAACGATCTTGTTGATCACCTGAATCAGTCTCCCTCACCGCGCATGGCGGCATTCAGTTCAGCCCCGGGTGGGATGCTCGCCAGCCGCGGCAGGTCGCCCGCCAGCATCGCCCGCGTCATCTCGATCGTGTGCGCATAGGCCGCGCGCGCCAGCAGCCCACCGGCGCTGACCCGGCGAACCCCGGCCTTGGCCAGCGCGTCCATCGGCACGAAGCCCGACCGCGGGCCGGCCAGCACGTTGACAGGCTTCGGCGCCACGGCCGCCACCGCCTTCGCGATCGCGTCCATGTCCGGCAGGAACGGCGCGTAGAGGCAATCCGCCCCCACCTCGGCAAAGGCCACCAGCCTGCGGATGGTGTCGTCGAGGTCCGGCCGCCCGTTGAGGAAATTCTCCGCGCGCGCCGTCAGCACGAAGGGCCGGCCGATCGCACGTGCCGCCTCCACCGCCGCGCGAACACGCGCCACGGCATGGTCGAAATCGTGGATCGGGGAGGCCGGGTTGCGTGTCGTATCCTCGATGGTGCAGCCGGCGAGACCGACCTCGCCCGCCGCGCGCACCGTCCGAGCGCAATCCTCCGGCGATGGGCCGAACCCGTCCTCCAGATCCGCCGAGACCGGCAGCTCCGTCGCCGTGATCAGCACCCGCGCATTCTCAAGCGATTCCGCCAGGCTCACCGCATAGTCGCGCCGGCCGAGCTGCCAGGCGATGCCGGCGGAGGTCGTCGCGATGGCGACCGCGCCGGCATGCGCCATGACGCGCGCGCTGCCGGCATCCCAGGCGTTCGGCAGCGCGAAGCAACCGGACTCGTGCAGGGCCGCGAAGCGCGCGGCACGCTCGGCGGCGTTCATGCCGCCGCACCCGGATGGCGGAACAGCCCGTTGCTGACCACCACCTTGTCGCGTTCGACCACGCGGGCACGGAAGGCCGCACCGCCCTCCTCGTGCCAGATCTCGGTGCGGATCGTCTCGCCCGGGAACACCGGGGAGGAGAAGCGCAGATCCATCCGTCCGAAGCGCGCCGGGTCGTATCCGCACAGCGCCTTCATCAGCGCGTGGCAGACCACGCCGAAGGTGCACAGCCCATGCAGGATCGGCTGCTTGAAGCCCGCCCTGGCCGCAACCTCGGGATCGATGTGCAGCGGGTTGTGATCGCCATTGAGGCGATAGACGATCGCCTGTTCCGGCCGTGTCGCGAGATCGACCGTCAGGTCGGGCGCGCGGTCCGGTTCGGCATGCGGCTTCTTGATCGGCCCGCTCGGTCCACCAAAGCCGCCATCGCCGCGCGCGAAGGTGGTGCCTTCAAGTGTCGCGAGCTTCTCGCCCGTCTTCGCATCCGTCACGACGCGTTCATTGTAGAGCATCGCGCCCTTGCCGGGTCCGCGATCGACGATGGAGGTGATGCGCGATTTCCCGATGATCTCGCCTTCCGCCGGCAGCGGCTTGTGCAGGATGATCGACTGTTCGCCATGCAGCACCTGCGTCCAATCGACGCCGGTATCGGGGTTGCGGATCCAGAAACCGGGATAGCCGAGCACCACCGCCATGGACGGCATCGCCCGCAGCCGCGGCTCATACAGGAAGTCGAGCTGCTTCTGGTCCATCGGGGCCTGCCCGAGCCCGATGGAGAAATTGTACAGCGCCGTATCCTGCCAGCGGATCGTCTGGCGGATCTCCGGGATCGGGTAGTTCAGCAGGTGGTCGTGGTTGATGGCCATCAATGCGTGTCCTCGATCTCGATCACGGCGTCGGCCGCGAAGGCGCCCTGGCCCTCCGGCAGCACCAGCAGCGGGTTCACGTCGACCGATGCCAGCCGGTCGCCGGCACCGGCGGCGAAGCGCGACAGTGCCGACAGGGCGGAGGCCAGCGCCTTCACATCCGCCTTCGGTCGCCCGCGCGCGCCATCCAGCAGCGGGAAGCCCTTCAGCGATCGGATCATCGCCTCGGCCTCCGCGTTGCCAAATGGGCAGCGGCGGAAGGACACGTCCTTCAGGATCTCGATGAAGACGCCACCGAGGCCGACCATCGCCACCGGCCCGAATACGGGGTCGCGCGCGACGCCAAGCGCCATCTCGACCGCACCCATGATCTGCTTGGCGATCAACACGCCTTCGATGCGCGCGCCGGGCGCGCGTTCAGCGGCGCGGGTGAGCAAGGTCGCATGCGCCTCCCGCACCGCATCGGCATCGGCGAGGTCCAGGATGACGCCGCCGATCTCACTCTTGTGCAGGATGTCGGGTGACAGGATCTTGGCCACCACCGGATAGCCGAAGGATTCGGCGGCGGCGACCGCATCGGCGACGGATACGCAGGCCTTCTCTGGCACCGCGGGCACGCCCGCGGCGGCGAGGATGCGCTTGCCTTCCGCCTCGGTCGGGGTGGTCGCGGGCAACCGCACGGACGGGACGACGACCTCCTCCGCCGGCGGCGTGGCGAAGGCAGCGCCGAAGCGGCCCATAGCCTCGATGGCCGCGACCGCGCGCGTCGGGTCCTCGAACACCAGGAACCCGTCCTCCTCATACCCCTTCACCTTGTCGGGGGATGCGATGACGGACAGCGCCCAGAGCCGGTCGGCGAACTTGTCCCGCGCCTGCTTCAGATAGGGCCGCAGCTTCGGCGCCATGGTGGTGGACCCGCCGGTCTGGGTCAGGAACACCAGCATCGAGGCATAGCCGCCGGCATCCGCGGTGTATTCGAGGAAATGCTCGAACATCTCGGTCTGGTTCACCGCCTGGGCGGTGCAATCCACCGGATTGCGCGGCGCGGAGAAGGAGATCAGCGACTTCAGATGGGCCTGCGCCTCCGCCGGCATTTCCGGCATCGGCACACCCATCGCTTCCGCCGCATCGGAGATCAGCACCCCCGCCCCGCCGCTGACCGTGATGACGCCCAGGCTGTTGCGCGCCGGATAGATCCGCCGCGACGCCGCATAGGCGATGTCGAGCATCTGTTCCGTCGTGCTGGCGCGCACCACGCCGAATTCGCGCAGCACCGCTTCGGTCACCGCATCGTCGCCTGCGATCGACGCGGTATGCGACTTCGCCGCATGACCGCCGAGTTCCGAGCGGCCCACCTTCATCATCACCACCGGCTTGCGGTTGCGCCGCGCGAGATCGAGTGCCGCGATGAAGCGCTCGCTCTCGCGGATCCCCTCGGCATAGGCGCAGATCACCTCGACCTCCGGCGCCTGCGCCATCCAGCCGATCACTTCGCCGAGCGAGACGTCGCTCTCATTGCCCGTGGTCACGCAGACCGTGGTGCCAAGGCCGCGCGCACGCGAGACGGCGAAGACATGCGTGCCATAGGCTCCCGACTGCGAGGCGATGCCGATATTGCCCCGGATCGGCCAGCCCTGCTCGAAGGATGTCGAGAACATCGGGTAGAAACCGACCGCCGCATTGAACAGGCCGAGGCAATTCGGCCCGAGGATGCGCATGCCATGCTGGCGCGCGGCCGCGACCAGCCGGTCCTGCATGGCGGCACCGGCCTCATCCACCTCGGCGAAACCGGCGGTGAAGACGATCGCCGCGCGGCAGCCCTTCGCACCCAGGTCGGCCACCGCCTGCACCGCGCCTTCACCCGGCACCGCCACGATAGCGACGTCAGGCACCTGCGTCAGGGCGGAGACCGAGGCGAAGGCCGGCAGCCCCTGCACCGTCGCGCGATTCGGGTTCACCGGCAGGATGGCGCCGGCGAAGCCCTGATTCTTCATGTAGGCGATCGGCCGACCGCCGATCCGTGTCGCATCGTCCGAAGCCCCGATGATGGCGACGGAGCGCGGGCGAACCATGGCATCAAGAGCCGAGAACCCTGCTTCGGGTCGCATTGGTCGCGCTGGGCCGCCTTCGGCTGGCATGGACATTCCTCCATTCGTTCGGGGCCGCAGGGTGGCGCCCGCATCGCCGGGCGACAAGGGGGCTTGGCCCGCATTCCGATGCACGGACATGGCTGATGCGAAGGGAATGGATATGTCGGCCCTACCGATCGGTCGGTCGGGCGTCGCTTCGCCATGCAGGAGCGATCACGCCGCCATGTTCATGCAGTATCGCGAGCGGCGGACATGAAAAGGGCCGCGACCCTGCGGCCGCGGCCCTTCACGATTTCGGATGCGACCGAGGTCAGGCGCCGGGCGCGACCACGGTGCAGGCGCCACGGCTGCGCAGACGCGAACAGGCCTGCTCGGCGGCACTGCGGTTCAGGCCAGTCACACGCGCGCGGTACAGCGTCGCGGCACCCTGGCGCACCGGCGTGACCGCGGTCCGGGTACCCATCGTGGCCACCGTGTCGCGCGCCTGGTTGGCCGTGGTGCGGGCCAGGTTCTCGGAGGCGAAGGCGCCGACCTGGACCGACCAGCCATTGCCGCCGGCGGCGGCGGCCGGCGCGGGCGCCGGGGCCGGTGCAGCCAGGGCCTGGTGGACCGGCGGCGCGGGCAGCGGCGCCGACGGCAGCGTGCCGGCATGCGCGGAGCCAACCAGGCCGAAGCCCCGGAAGGGGGACGCGGCCGGGGTGCGGCGCTCGGGCGCGGCCAGCGCGGAGGCCACGATGGCCGGGGCGCGTGCCGGGGCAGGCTCGTCGGCCTGCTGCTGGCCGCGCTCGATCTCCGACTGGCGGGCGGCCTCGGCCAGGGCGGCGCGGGCGCTGGCCGTCAGGGTCGGGTTCTCGGCGCCGGTCATGTAGGTCGGCGCGCCGCCGGGCGGGGCCGGCGGCGGCGGCGCCATGGGGGCGAGGCTCGCCACCTGGACCGGCGCAGCGGCCGGCGGAGGCGGCGGGGCGGCGGCGTACTGCACCGGGGCCGGCGCCTGGCGCTGCTCACGCAGGGCGTAGGCGGTGCCGCCGGTCATCGGGCGCGGGCCCGGCGCGATGCGCGTGCCGATATCAGCCGCGGCATAGACCTCGGCCGGCGCGCGGCGGTTCGGGTGGATGCCTTCGATGCGCGGTCCGATGCGGGCGACGTAGTTGCGCGTCTCGTTCGGCAAGCCACGGCCGCCCCACAGGTAATCCTCGAGACGGCGGGGGCCGGCATTGTAGGCAGCGAGGAAGGCGGGGTTGCCGTAGAGCTCGTACATCTCCCGCAGATAGGCCGCGCCGGCCTGGATGCTGTCATAGGGATGGTACGGGTCGGAACCGAGGTTGTAGCGGGCCTGCAGTTCCCGGTAGGTGCCGGGCATCACCTGCATCAGGCCCATCGCGCCGACCGGGCTGGTGGCATTGGCGCGGCCGCCGCTTTCCTGGCGCATGACCTCGCGAATCCAGCCCTCCGGCACGTCGAACCGGCGGGAGGCGTCACGGATCCAGGGACCCCACGGATCGCCCGGCGGGCCGGGCGGCGAGGTGCTGTCAGGACGGTTGTAGTAGGGCCCGTTGCCCGCGCTGCGCTGGGTCGTCTGCGCGCATGCTGCCAGCATCGACAGCACCGCGGCGACCAGAACGGCTCTCCCGCCGTTCTTCAAGCGTCCGGTCATACCCCCTGGTCCCCTTGCCGCCGCGTGGCCAAGCCAACCCGTTGTGGTGAAAGGCCGGAAATCCCCCTCCGGCCCTTCCGGGCAGGCCCGCTCGCGGGCGTTGACTGCAATACGCTGAAACGTTGCGTAGGCCAGGGCCGGCCACCCGGTCAAGCATTGCGGGCGCATCGCTGCATGTGGTGTGCCCGGGCCGGCCGTCTGTCCTACGGATGGAGGCCACCATCACACTATGGCCATAACGAGGCGACTCGCGTGATGATCCGGCCCAAGCCGACCGCAAGACCCTGGAGAGTTGCATGACGTTCGAACTCCGCCGCCTCGCCCCGCTCGCCGTCGTGCTGGCGCTCGGGACCGGCCTCGCTGCCTGCGCCCCGGCCGGTAACTCGACGGTGGACCGCTCCATGCTCGGCGCCTCGGGCTATGTCTCCTCCGGGACCATCGTCGGCATGCGGCCGGTGGCGGTGCAGGGGTCGCGGACGGGCATTGGCGCCGGGGCCGGGGCGGTGGCTGGCGGGGTGCTCGGCAGCACCATCGGCGGCGACTGGCGCGCCCGCACGGTGGCGGGGGTCGTCGGCGCGCTGGCGGGCGGGGTGGCCGGCGGCCTCATCGAGGAAGGGACGACCCGCGGCAATGCCATGGAATTCATCATCCGGGACGACAACGGCCAGATGCGCTCGGTGATCCAGACCAATGAGCTGAACCTCGCGGAGGGCGAGCGCGTGATCATGACCCAGACCGACCGGGTGCGGCTGTCGCGCGCCGGGGCTGGTGGGCCGGTGGCCTATGGCGCGCCCTATGGCGGCGCGCAGTCCGGCGGTGGCTATGGCGGCGGTTATGGCGGTGGGCCGGTCGACGCCCGCGGCGGCAAATAGGCCCCGCCCTTCCGGCCGGGGCTGGCACGGTGTAGAAGCCCGCGCCCATGTCCCGTTCCGCCATCCCCGTCCACGCCTTCGATGCCGCGAACCCACGCCGGCGTGAGCTCGCGCTTGAGGATCTCGCCGGCGGGCTGGCCCGCTGGCGGCTTGCCTGGGCGCTGGCGCGCGGGGACATTACGCATCGCTATCGCGGCTCGATCCTCGGGCCGATGTGGCTGACGCTGTCCACGGCGGTGATGCTGGGCGCGCTCGGCTTCCTGTACGCGAAGCTGTTCCGCATCGACATGACCGACTACCTGCCCTGGCTGACGGTCAGCCTGATCGTGTGGAACCTGCTCAGCCAGGTCGTCACCGACGCGACCACCAGCCTGACCGGCGCCGAAGGCGTCATCCGGCAGATGCCGTTGCCCTATACGGTGCATGCGCTGCGGGTGGTGATGCGCAACGCGCTGATCGCGGCGCACAACCTGCCGCTGATCGCCGTGGTCTTCGCCATCTACGGTGTTGCGCCGACCTGGTATGCGCTGCTCGCCATCCCGGCCTTCGCCCTGATGGCGGTGGCCGGCTTCGCGGCGTCGATATTCCTCGGCATGGTCTGCGCGCGCTTTCGCGACATCCCGCCGATCGTCGGCTCGATCATGCAGGTGGCCTTCTTCGTATCGGCGGTGATCTGGAAGCCGGAGATGGTCGGCCACTGGCAGCCCTTCCTGCCGCTGAACCCGGTCTTCGCGGTGATGGAGGCGGTGCGCGCGCCGCTGATGGGCAGCACCGGCGGCATCACGGTCTGGATCGCCGCCTTCGCCTGGACCGCGGTCCTGGTCGCCGCCGCCTGGTCCTTCTTCGTCCGCTTCCGCGGGCGCATCGCCTTCTGGGTCTGAGCGGATGGCCGCCATCGACGCGGCGGGGCTCGCCATCGAGTTCCCGCTCTATCACCACAACGCGCGGTCGCTGAAGCAGCGCATCCTCGCGTCGTCCCGCCTGCGGCTGAAGCAGGATGCCGACAACCGCGTGGTGGTCGCGGCGCTGCGCGACCTGACATTCTCGATCGGCAAGGGCGACCGCGTCGCGCTGGTCGGCCCGAACGGGGCGGGCAAGACGACACTGCTGCGCACCATCGCCGGCGTCTATGAACCGGTCGCCGGAACGCTGCGGGTGGAAGGGGAAATCGGGTCCCTGATCGACCCCGCCGCCGGCATGGACACGCTGCTGACGGGCCGCGAGAACGTCGTGCTGCGCGCCCTGTTCCGCGGCATGACGGAAGCCGAGGGCCGCGCCCTGGCGGACGAGGTGGCGAGCTTCGCCGGCCTCGGCGACTTCCTGGATGTGCCGATCCGCGGTTACTCGGCCGGCATGAATGTCCGCCTGGCCTTCGCCATGGCCACCGCGATGACGCCCGACATCCTGCTGATGGACGAATGGTTCCTGGCCGGCGACGCGGAGTTCATGACGCGCGCCGAGGAACGCCTGGCGACCCTCGTCACCGGCGCCGACGTCCTGATGATCGCGACGCATGACATGGCGGTGGTGCGCAAATGGTGCACCCGGGCGATCCGGCTTGAAGGGGGGCGGATCACTGCCGATGGGCCGGTCGAGGACGTCCTGGCGGCCGCGGGGCTGTAGAACCATTCCCGTTCGCACGGGCTCGCGGTGGCGACTCCAGCCTCTTGTTTTCGCCAGCAGCTTCACCCGAGCAGGTGAATCCACCTGATTGGGATCTGCTTTAGGGTCGCGGCTGCGCCAGCGCGCCAAGTAACTCGCCCGCCATCTCATCCCAGTCGTTGAGCCGTCGTCCCGTCTCCCGTGCGCCATCCGCGAGCGCGGCGCGGCGGGTAGGATCGCACAGGGCGGCCATGGCCTCAGCCAGCGCTTCGGCGGTCACAGCCTGGGCCAGCACGCCATCCACCCCGTCGCGCACCTGTTCGGACAGCCCGCCCACGGGCGTTGCCACCACCGGGACGCCGAGGCCATGGGCCAAGGGCGCGAGCCCGCTCTGGCTCGCCTCGCGATAGGGCAGCACGACGACGTCCGCCCCGGCGACCAGCCGCGCCATGTCGTCCTCGGCCAGCCAACCCGACCGGACCTCGACGCCGGGCAGGGCCGCGAGGCCGGGCGCGAGGGCATCGGCATCGCCCTCCCCCGCCACCAGCAGCCGCGCGGTCGGGTAGCGCGGCTGGACCAGCCGCCACGCGTCGCGCAACAGGTCGAGCCCCTTATAGGCCCGCAGCCGCCCCAAATTGACGAAGCGCGGCCCGTCGCCCGGCGCGCGTGGCGCGGTCGGCTTGGCGGTCAGCAACGCGCCAAGCGCCAGGCGATGCACCCGAAGCCCCGGCCGCCGCCGGTGGATCCCCGCCGCCACGCTGTCGGAAAAGGCGATCGCCGATTCCGCCGCATCCAGTTCCCGCGTCAGGCGCCATTCCCACAGCAGGCCCGGGTCGCCGGGATGCGGATCGGCGTCATGGACCATCGGCACGTAACGCAACCCGGCCCGCTTCAGCCCCGGGGTGATCAGCGGCGTCCACAGATGCGTCATCACCGAGACGATGGCATCCGCGCGGAAATCCTGCGCCTGGCGCCGCAGCCGCCGGGCGAGCCAGGGCACGCGCAGGAAGCCCGTCGCGAAGCCCGCCGCGCTGCGATAGGTCGACACCGCATCGAGCGGCAGGCCGGTCGCGCGGATCTCCTCGATCAGGTCGGATTGCGCGGATAGCGACAGGGCCACCGCGACGTCCTGGCGCCGCGCCAGCGCCCTCGCCAGTGCCAGCGCCTGCTGCCCGCCACCGCCTCGCCGGCCCCAGTACCAGAGCAGCAGCCGCATGGCTCAGCAGCCCCGCCGGCGGCGTGGGCCGCGGCGCGGATCGCGGTCGCGGGGCGGCATCGGCCGGCTCAGTCGCGATGCCGCATCCCGGCGCCGCGCAGCGCCCGGATGACAAGGCCGCGCAGCCGCCAGAACGGGCTTTTCTTCATCGCGTCGATCTCGGCCAGCGCACGGAGCAAGGCGCCGGACGGCTTCGCCGGCGCGGCGGCGCGGGCCGTGGTGCCGACACCCGACAGGGCCTCGGCGGCGAGGTCCGGCCGCCGCTGCAGCCAGTCCTGGATGCCGGACTGGTAGCTGCGGAACTCGCGCCAGCCATGCCCGGGCATCGGTCGCCGCCCGGCAGCCAAATCGTCGATGGTGGCGCGGAAGGCGGCCAGCGCGTCGCGCGCCTGCGCGGCGGTGGTGAAGGTCGCCGCCTGGGCGATGCTGGCTGACGCGCGCGCGGCACGGATCGCCCGGTCGGTCAGCGACAGGATCGCGGTCGCCGCGCCGGGCGCATCATCGGGATCGACGAAGATCGCCGCATCCCCGCCCACCTCGATCAGCGACGAATTGGCGCAGGTCACGACAGGGCAACCGCAGGCCATCGCCTCCAGCACCGGCATGCCGAAGCCTTCGTAGCGGGACGGATAAACCAGCGCATGCGCGCCGGCATAGAGCAGCCGCAGCGTCGCATCATCCGTCTTGATCCGGCGCATCGGCACCGAGGGGGCGGCGGCGCGATAGTCGGGCTCGATATCCGCCAGGCCACCGATGCACACGATCTCGAAGACCTGGCCGCGCTTCGCGGCGATCTCCGCGGCGCGGAAGGCGAGGATGCCATTCTTGTACCCGCCCGCCCCGCTGCGGTCCCCGACCATCAGGAGATAGGGGCGCGACAGGCCAAGCCCGGTGCGCATCTGCGCCACCTCCGCCTCGGTGGCGGGCGTGAAGATTGGCGGGAGGCCGCAATAGGTGAGCGCGATGCTTTCCTCGGCGACCTCGGGGAAGAACCGCGCGAGGTCGCGCGCGGACGACCGCGAGATCATCGCATGCCCGGCCGCATGGCGGATGGAGCGCGCCTTTTCCTGCCAGCCCTCGTCCGACAGGTCGAGGCCGGTGACCTCGGGGATCATGTCGTAGCCGAAGAAGAAGGAAGGCGTCGTGGTCGGCGTCGAATAGTAGGTCGAGACGAAGAGATCCGCCCCGAGGTCGCGGCAGATTCGCTCCAGATAGAGGCAATCCGCACCGCAACGCCCGTAGTCATGCGCGGCGATGGTCCGGTAGTGCACGCCCGGGATGCGGGGTGCGGAGCCGGCGCGGTCGAGCACGATGAAATGGTCGGCGAGCCCGTCCTTCACCCACTCCTCGAGCATGCTCTGCCAGACCCGGCCGATGCCGGAGGACAGGTATTGCCAGTAGACGCCATCGACGACGATACGCGGCGTCGTGGGAATCGGCCCGCGGTCCTTCACGCCGGTCGGCGCGGCGAAGGACCAGCCGCCGCTGGCATCCGGCCGGGCGATCGGTTCGACGCGATGCGCGGCCGCATCGTCGAACATCGTCTTGTCGGTGACCCAGGGGAAGTAGTCGGCGAGGAAGCCCGGCCCCTTCCACGCCAGCAATTCACGCCATCGCGCCGTCGCCCCGGCGTAGCCGTAGTAGGATTCCTTGAAGCCGAGCTGCGGCGCGGCGACGTAGGCGAAGTGCTGGAAGACGGCGCCATGGGCTTCCGTCTCGTCATGCGTGAAGGGCGACAGGTCGGCGATGTTCACCGGCTCCTCGCCTTCGGGACCCTGGCGCACCAGGGTGGGCGGTTCATGCGCCGCCCAATGATCCCCAGGCTGGAAGCGCCAGGTGCGCAGCCATTCCTGTCCCGGGTTCTGCGCGTAGTTGAAGCGCGTGCTGATCACCTGGCCGGGGCCGACGAAGTACCAGCACCAGTAATAGGCCGCGCCACGCTCGGGCTCGGCAATGAACAGCCGGCGCATGTCCGCCACCTGATCGACCGTCCACAGCTCGTCCGCATCCATCTGCCACAGCAGGCAGGATTCCCGGATGTTCGGCAGCGGCGCGTTCACCATCTCCTTCTTGCCATCCCAGAACTCGCCGGGCGGCTTGCGGTAGATGGTGACCTGGCCGGGGAAGCGGCGCGCGAGGTCGTCCAGGTACTCACTCGTGCCGTCGTTGCTGCGGCCCTCGCGGTGGATGTCGTCGCTGACGCGGCCGCCGGTTGCGGTGCTCCAGGCGGTATCGTGCCGCAGCGCCGCCACGCCTTCGACCACATGCCAGTGCCAGCGGAAGGGCAGCTTCGCGAGCATCGTCTCGTGGTAGCGGATGAAGGGTTCGCCGTTCAGCACGATGGTGAAGAAGTGCACCGGCAGGTCGTCGGCGTGCGGGGCGACGCAGCGTTCAAGGCTGGAGGGCGCCGCCGGCGTGGTTTCGGTCATCAGGAACTCCGGAGGTGCGTGGCCGGGGCGCGGGAATGGCACGCGCCGCCTGACCATCACGTGGACGGCGCGCTAAATGACGCAGTGCGGTAGGTCAAGCAAAAGCAGCGCGACGCGTGCGCTGCAGCCGGGGCCACGCCCTCAAGGCGGGTCATCACCGATCCGTGACTGCGAGCCCTTCGCATGACCGCCCCCTGGTATCCAGCCGCCTCTTTTGGACTTGGAATGACGGGAGGAGGGTCTATGAAGCCCACCGCGCCGCCCCGGGGATCGGGTCGGCCCTGTGGAGGCGTGATGGCGGCGGAACCGGACGAGGCGGCAGGATCTGAGCCGAACAAGGGTCTCGTCAGCGTCATCACGGTCTGTCGCAACGCTGCCGCAACGCTTGAGGCCTGCCTTCTGAGCGTCGCCGGCCAGCGCTACGCGCCCATCGAGCACATCATCATCGATGGCGCCTCGACCGACGGCACGGCCGCGATCCTCGATCGCCACCGGGACCGGCTGGCGGTGGTCGTGTCCGAACCCGACCGCGGCCTCTACGACGCGATGAACAAGGGCGTGGCGCGCGCCAGCGGCGACTTCATCATCTTCCTCAACGCCGACGACACCTTCGTCGGCCCTGACGCGCTGCGGGACGCGATGCGCGAGATCGCCCGCCAGCCGGATGGCGACGTCTATTACGGCTCGCTCGACGTGCAGATGGGGCCAGTGAAGCATCGCCACGTCCCGCCGCCACCCGACCAGGCGGCGGAGGAAATGGTGCTCGGTTGCCTGCCGCACCAGGCGACGCTGGCGCGCCGCGCCGTCTTCGAGCGGACCGGCCCCTTCGACCTCCGCTGGCGGCGCCATGCCGATTACGACTGGTGGCTCAAGGTCCTGGCCGACCCGGCGCTGCGGGTCCGACAGATCCGCACCCCGGTGGCCTGCTTCGCCCTCGGCGGCGCGTCCTCGGACCTCGCCAAGGGCCAGCCGGAGGTCTTCGCGATCCAGAACGCCTCCCCGCTCTATGGCAGCCCGGAATGGGACCGCCGGCGGATCGAGATGTTCCAGAAGGCCTGGCTGAGTGCCCGGATGGAGGCGGCCAGCCTGCGCGAGGCTGCGGGACCGGTTGGTGCCCCGCCCGCCGCGTCCTGGAAGTCCCGCGTCGCGGCGGTGGTGCCGCCCCGCTTGGTGCAGGCGATCCGCGGCCTGAAGCGCCGGCTGTCCGGGGCCTGAGCGGCCCTGCCGGCCGCCGTATGGCGCGGCCGGCCGGGTCCGGACGGCCGGGCCTTCCGAAGCGCGCCCCCGGCTGCTAGACAGCCCCGCTTCGGGCCCCGCCGCCAGCGCCGGACGGGCCGGCCTACCTCGGAAGGAACAGGATGTCGGATCGTCGCAAGGTCGCCCTCATCACCGGCATCACCGGGCAGGACGGCTCCTACCTCGCGGAACTGCTGCTCGCGAAGGGGTATGAGGTGCACGGCATCAAGCGCCGTTCCTCCTCCTTCAACACGGGCCGCGTCGATCATCTATACCATGACCGCCATGTGCCGGGCGCGAGCTTCAAGCTGCACTATGGCGACCTGACGGATGCCACCAACCTGATCCGCGTGCTGTCGCAGGTCCAGCCGGGCGAGATCTATAACCTCGGCGCCCAGTCCCACGTCGCCGTGTCCTTCGAGACGCCGGAATACACCGCCAATTCCGACGCGCTCGGCACGCTGCGCCTGCTGGAAGCGATCCGCATCCTCGGCATGGAAAAGACCGCGCGCTTCTACCAGGCCTCGACCTCGGAGCTGTACGGCAAGGTCCAGGCCGTGCCGCAGGACGAAAACACGCCGTTCTACCCGCGCAGCCCCTACGCCGCCGCCAAGCTGTACGGCTACTGGATCGTGGTGAACTACCGCGAGGCCTATGGCCTGCATGCCTCGAACGGCGTGCTGTTCAACCACGAAAGCCCGCGCCGCGGGGAGACCTTCGTCACGCGCAAGATCACCCGCGCGGTCGCGGCGATCCATTTCGGCCAGCAGGAAACGCTGTGGCTCGGCAATCTCGATGCGCGGCGCGACTGGGGCCATGCGCGCGATTACGTCGAGGGCATGTGGCGG
The DNA here is from genome assembly GCF_057586215.1 of Roseomonas sp. SRI_022. Taxonomy (NCBI): domain Bacteria; kingdom Pseudomonadati; phylum Pseudomonadota; class Alphaproteobacteria; order Acetobacterales; family Roseomonadaceae; genus Roseomonas; species Roseomonas sp. SRI_022. The sequence goes on along the minus strand of NZ_JBYCZL010000028.1, from coordinate 3,982 downwards.
ATCGTCCAGCATGACACGCCGGATGACTATGTGCTGGCGACCGGTGAGACCTACACTGTCCGCCATTTCTGCGACCTGTCCTTCGCCGAGGTGGGCATGACGCTCGAATGGCGCGGCAGCGGGGTGGATGAGGTCGGCATCGACACGGCGACCGGGCGCACCGTGGTGCGCGTCGATCCCACCTATTTCCGCCCGACCGAGGTCGATCTGCTGATCGGCAACCCCGCCAAGGCGAAGCGGGTGCTTGGCTGGTCGCACACGGTGAAGCTGCCGGAACTCGCCGCCGAGATGGTCGCCGCCGATGTCGCGGAGCTGAAGGCCAATGCCTGACGGCGCGCCCGCGACCGCACGCGAGGTCTTCCCGCTGAAGGGGGCGCGCGTCTATGTCGCGGGGCATCGCGGCATGGTGGGCGCGGCCTGCGCCCGCCACCTCGCGGCGCAGGGTGCCGAGGTCATCACCTCCGACCGCGCCACGGTGGACCTGCGCCGCCAGGACCAGGTCGAGGCCTTCATGGCCAGGACCAGGCCGGACGCACTGGTGGTCGCCGCGGCGAAGGTCGGCGGCATCCTCGCCAACGACACCTACCCGGCTGAGTTTCTCTACGACAACCTGATGATCGAGGCGAACCTCATCGAGGCGGCGCACCGCAACGATGTGAACCGTGCGCTGTTCCTCGGTTCCTCCTGCATCTACCCGCGCGAGGCGCCGAACCCGATCAACGAGGACGCGCTGCTGACCGGCCCGCTCGAGAAGACCAACGAGTGGTACGCGATCGCCAAGATCACCGGCATCAAGCTGTGCCAGGCCTATCGCCGGCAATACGGGCGCGACTACATCTCGGCCATGCCGTGCAACCTGTACGGCCCCGGGGACTATTTCCACCCCACGCGCAGCCACGTCATCCCCGCCCTGCTGCAGCGTTTCCACGACGCGGCGCAGAATGGCGTGCCGACCGTCACCTGCTGGGGCAGCGGCACGCCGCGGCGCGAATTCATGCATGTGGACGATGTGGCGGAAGCCTGCGCCTTCCTGCTGCGGACCTATTCCGGCGAAGGCCACCTCAACATCGGCACCGGCACGGACATCACCATCGCCGAGCTGGCCTCCGAGGTCGCCCGCGTCACCGGCTTCAAGGGACGCATCGCCTGGGACACCTCGAAGCCCGACGGCACCATGCTGAAGCGGATGGATGTCTCGCGCATCGGGGCGCTGGGCTGGCAGGCGCGCATCGGCTTCCGCGAGGGGCTCGAAGCGACCTATCGCTGGTTCCTCGAGCAGTCCGCGCTGCGCACCTGAGTTCGTGCTGAGAGCCCGACACCGGCCCACATCGCGACATTCGCCACCCGGCGAATGCCGCAGCGTCCGCTGACGGGCACGCGGTGCGCATCGCCTTCTTCGGCCTTGGCTATCACGCCAAGACCGGGTCCAGCCGCTTCCTGCTCGACCTCCTGGAACGCCACGCCAGCGTCGATGCCTTCTTCGCCGAGGCCGATGTGGCGGCGGTGCGTCGCGCCGCCCCGGATTTCGACGAGGACCGCTACGACGCCATCGTGATCTGGCAGTTGCACGAGGCCTTCGCGCTGCTGTCGGGGCGCCACCCCAGCGTCACCTTCGCGCCGATGCATGACGCGATGTGGCGCGGCGGCGCCTTCACCTGGAAGCCGTCCTTCAATGCGGCGAAGATCCTCTGCTTCTCCTGGGCGCTGCGCGCCGAGGTGATGCGCCGGGCGCCGGTCCACGCCCGCGTGCAGTATTTCCCCGATCCGGCGGCGGTGCCGCCGGTGACGGATTTCGAAACGCTGCGCGGCTTCCTGTGGTATCGCCGCCGCGACATCCCGCCCGAGGCCGCCTTCGCCCTGACCGCCGGCACGCCCTTCGCCTCATTCGCCATCCACGACGCGCCCGATCCGGGCCATGAGGCGCCGTTTCCCGGCGCCGCGCCGGCCCATGTCGCGCGCCTTGTCCGCACCGCCTGGTCGGCCGACGGGTCGGCCTTCGCCGGCGCCATCGCCTCGGCCAATGTCTTCTTCGCCCCGCGGCCGCTGGAGGGCATCGGCATGGCCTTCCTCGAAGCCATGGCGCGCGGGTTGTGCGTCGTAGCACCCGATGCGCCGACGATGAACGAATACATCTCCCACGGCACGAACGGCCTGCTGCACGCGCCGGGGCATCGGACGCCGCTCGACTTCACCCATGCGCGGGAGATCGGCGCGCGGGCGCGGGAGAGCATGCTGCGCGGTCGCGCCGGCTGGGAGGCCGGCATCCCCGCGCTGCTCGACTTCATCGCCACGCCCAAGGCAGCGATCGCCGCGCGCAGTGCCGCCGTCGCCGTCGCGGCGCCAGTACCTGAGGGGTGGCGGCTGCTTGGCGGACCGGGCGTCCGCCACGATGCCGCCGCGCTGCGCCGCGCCATCGCCGAGGCACCACCGGACGCGCAGTTCATCCGCGGACACCACCTCACCCGCGACGCCGGGGGTGGCGAGACGCTTCATCGCATCGGCGCCTTCGATGCCGCCTGGGTGCGGCTCCTGGCCGGGGATGTGGGGCCAGCGGGGCCTCGCGGGCTCGGCGTGCCCGAAGCGACGCTGATCCGTGACAGCACGCTGCGCGACCTCGACACCGCGCCGCCGCAGACAGCGCAGGATCTGGTTGCCTTGCTGCTGCGCAGCCGGGTCGCCGGCATGGCGATACACGATGCGGACGACGTCCTGGCCATCTGCAACCTGCCCGAGGATGGGCCAGTGCAGCGGGACGCCTGGCGCCGCCTGGTCGCCGCCGAAGCCGGTGCCGCCGCCGCGGCGCGCGTGCTGTCGGCGCTGGGCGATGCGGCCGCGGCAGCCGACGACGCGGGCCGCGCCGCTGCCCCGGCGCGGGCGGCGATCCGGCTGATCGGGCTGTGCGATCGCCTCTCCCCGGCATTGGGGCGAGCGGCGGAAGCCCTCATCCTCGGCAGCGCGCTGCGCCGCCTGCGTGGGCTGATGCGGCGATGACCACGCCGCGCCTGTCCATCGTCACGCCCTGCCTCAACCGCGCTGCGACGATCGGCGCTGCGATCGACAGCGTGCTGGCGCAGGGTCATCCATCTTTCGAGCACATCATCGTCGATGGCGGATCGACCGACGGGACCGCGGCAGTGCTGGCGCGCTACCCGCATCTGGTCGTGATCCGCGAGAAGGACCGCAATCTCTACGACGCCATCAACAAGGGGCTGCGGGCAGCGCGCGGTGATGCGATCGGCTTGCTGAACAGCGATGATCTCTATGCTCCCGGTGCCTTCGCAGCGGCCGAGGCCGCGCTCGCTGCCCCCACCACCGAGATGGTGCTCGGCGCCGCCGAGTTCTTCGCCGAATCGGCCGGACGGGACGTGGTGCAGCAGCGCCTGTCGGGTGCGGCCAACGGCCTGACGGAGGCGAATGTCATCGGCGGCATCACCACCATGAACGCCGCCTTCTACCGCCACACGCTGATCGAGCGGCTCGGCCCCTTCGATGACCGTTTCCCGCTGTCGGCCGACAAGGATTTCTGGCTGCGCCTGGTGCTGCTGGCCCCTCGCCTCGCCACGATCGAAGCGACGGTGATCCGCTACCGATCCCATGCCGGGTCGCTGACCTTCGCGGCCGGCGACCTGCGGGACAAACTGTCGCGCCACCTGCTCGACACTGCGCGAACGCGCCTGGCGGAACTGCCGCGGGGCTCGGCGGCGCGGGCTGCCTATCGCCGCTGGCATGGCTGGGCGACCGGGTATCGGGTGCTGGTACAACTCCGGCAGGGGGCGCTGGGCGCCGCTTTCGGTACGGTGCGAGGCGGCTTCGCGGCCGATGCGCTGTGGCCGGCGCGCTTCCTTGGCCTGCTGCCGGGGCATTGGCTCGGCCGCGCCGCCCGACGAGGAAGTGTCTAGATGCTGCCCTTTTCCTTGCGTAAATCCGCAATGACAATGATGTCCCCGACGGGCGGATCCGACCCAGCATGACCCTCCTGATC
>NZ_JBYCZL010000027.1:0-73255 GCF_057586215.1 Roseomonas sp. SRI_022 | reverse complement strand
CCAGCCGCGCACCTTGGTGATCAGTTCCGTGCGGAAGGCTGGATCCGCCGCACCCCGGGCCGCGCCCTGCGGCTTCGGCACGTAATCGGCGGCCCCGGCGGCGAGTGCGGCAATCGCAGCCTTAGCATCCCGCTGCGTCAGTGCGCTGGCGACGATGACGGCCGCCCTCGGGGCCGCCTTCAGGATCAGCGGCAGCGCCGTCATCCCGTCCATGACAGGCATTTCGAGGTCCAGCAGCACCACATCCGGCCGTGCCTCGGCCAGCGCGGCCAGCGCGGCCAGCCCATCGCCGGCGCGATGCACCACGCGGATGCCGGGTTCGGATTCGAGCAGCCGCGCGAGGATCGCGCGCGCCGTCGCGCTGTCGTCGCACAGCATCACCCGCACTTCCTCCCCCGCAGGGGGTGGTGCGGTCATGCCGCGTCCTCCAGCAGCCCGGCCTGGGTGAACTTGTCGCGGATGATCTCCGCGTCGAACGGCTTCATGACGTATTCCTGCGCGCCCGCCTCCAGAGCCTCGAGGATGCGGGCGAGTTCGGCTTCCGTGGTGCAGAGCACGATGCGCGGCTGGTCCGGGCCGAATTCCGCGCGCGCGGCGCGCAGGAAGGTGATGCCGTCCATCACCGGCATGTTCCAGTCGAGCAGCACGCCATCGGGCAGCGTCTCGCGGCAGGCGGACAGCGCCTCCTGCCCGTCCTTCGCCTCGCGCACCACGAAGCCCAGGCCCTCGACGATGCGCCGCGCCGCCTTGCGCACGACGAGACTGTCATCCACCACCAGGCAGGTCCGCTGCGTCATCGCCATCCCCTCAACCGATCGTCAGGACGCGCCCGACATCGAGCGCGATGACGAGATGCCCTTCCTGCCGGTGCACGCCGCGTGACACCTCCCGCCACAGCGGGTCGAGCGTCGGCGGGTTCGCGGTGAAGCCGGCCGAGGGCAGCGGCGCCACCTCCCCCACCTGGTCCACCAGCAGGGCGTAGAGCTCGCCCGATTGTTCGACGACGACGCTCATCGCCGGCGGCGCCTCGGCCTCGCGCGGCGGCAGGCCGAGCCGTAGCCGCAGGTCGAGCGCGGTGACGATGCGCCCGCGCAGGTTCAGGCTGCCCGCCACCTCCCCGGGGGCGAGCGGGATGCGCGTGATGGCGTGGGTGCCGAGCACGTCGCGCACCGCCAGCACCGGCACGGCGCAGGTCTGGCCGGCGACGGCCAAGGTGAGGAAGACCTCCTCCTCCGATGCTGGGGCGGGCGGCGGCATGACGGCAGATGCGGTCTGCATGGCGGTCACATCCCCTCAGGCCGCGAGCAGCGCCGACAGGCAGTCGGCGAGCGAACGCAGCAGCGCCTCGCGGTCGTATTTCGCGACGTAGTCGGTGAAGCCGGCCTCGCGACCACGCGCGACATCGGCGCGCTCGGCGCGGGAGGACAGCGCGATCAGCGGCGCGTCGCACCACGCACCGCCGGCGCGCAGCGCGCGCGCGAAGGCAATCCCGTCCATGTCCGGCATCTCGATGTCGGAGACGATGGCGTCGAAGCGCACGCCATCCTCGCGCAGCCGCAACGCGGCGACGGGGTTTTCCACCGCCGTCACTTCATACCCGGCGGCCGACAGCGCGGGCACGACCAGATGGCGGAAGAAGGCGCTGTCCTCGACCAGCAGCAGGCGCGGGCGGGCGGCATCGACGCCGGCGGCCTGCGCCCGGCGGAACCAGTCCTCCCCAGCCTGGGACAGCCAGAAGGCGGTGTCGATCACCTCGGTGACGCGCCCGGCGATCACCGCGCTGCCGATGAATCCCGGGCGGCCGGTGCCGGGCTGAATGTCGAGCCGTTCCTCGATCACGTCGAGGATCTCCTCGACCGCGAGACCCATGGCGCGGTCATTCTCAGTGAAGACCAGCACCGGTTGCCGGGCGGCGCCCTGCGGCGCCATCCAGCCGGGCGAGAGCGGAACGATCGGCATCAGCGCGCCGCGGTACTGCACCACCGGGGTCATGCCGGACATTTCGATGCGCTCGCCGGGGATATCCTCCAGCCGCGCCACCAGGCCCAGCGGCACCGCCTTCGGCCCGCCATCCCCGGCGCGGAACAGCAGCAGTGAGGTGCTGGCGTTGGACCGCATGCCGATCGCCGCCGGCGCGCCGCGCCGCTTCTCCTCGCTCGCCGCGTCCAGGCCAACGCCGGCCGCGCGCGCGATGCCGTTGGGGTCGAGGATCATGATCACCGACCCGTCGCCGAGGATGGTGTTACCGCTGAACATGGTGATGTGGCGCAGGATGGGTGCGACCGGCTTCACCACGATCTCCTCCGTGTCGAAGACGCGGTCGAGGATGATGCCGAAGGCCTGCCCGCCCACCTGCATCACCGCGACGAAGCCGGCATCCTCCGAGGCCGGGGGAAGGCGCAGCAGCCCGGCCAACGAGACCAGCGGCAGCAGCCGGTCGCGCAGCCGCAGCACGGCGGCGTCCTTGATGCGTTCGATGCGCGGTGCGCCGTCCTGCGCCGCACCGACACGCACCAGTTCCACCACGCCGATCTGCGGCAAGGCGAAGCGCTCGCCGCCTGATTCCACGATCAGCGCGGAGGCGATGGCGAGCGTCAGCGGGATCTTGATGGTGAAGGTGGAGCCACGGCCTTCGCGCGACGTCAGTTCGACCGTGCCGCCGATCCTCTCGATGTTGGTCTTCACCACATCCATGCCGACGCCGCGCCCGGACACCGAGGTGACCTGCTGCGCGGTCGAGAAGCCGGCGGCGAAGATGAAGCGCAGGATCTCCCGCTCGCTCATCTGCGCCAGCTCGGCGTCCGTCGCGAGGCCGTTGGCCAGCGCCTTGGCGCGGATGCGGTCCACCGGCAGGCCGCGCCCATCGTCGCCGACCTCGATGATGATGTGCCCGCCTTCGTGATAGGCGTTGAGGATGATGCGCCCGGTCTCGGGCTTGCCCGCCGCGCGGCGGTCGGTCGGCGTCTCCAGCCCGTGATCGCCGGAATTGCGCACCATGTGCGTCAGCGGATCGCGGATCAGTTCCAGCACCTGGCGGTCGAGTTCGGTCTGCGCGCCGTGCATGTCGAGTTCGATCTTCTTGCCGAGTTCATGCGACAGGTCGCGCACCAGGCGGGGCAGCTTGGCCCAGGCATTGCCGATCGGCTGCATGCGCGTCTTCATCACCCCTTCCTGCAGGTCTGAGGTGATGTGCGACAGGCGCTGCAGCGGCACCGCGAAGGCGTCGGATTGATGCGCGCGGGCCAGTTGCAGCAGTTGGTTGCGCGTCAGCACGAGTTCGCTGACCAGCGTCATCAGGTCTTCCAGCACCTCGACCGACACGCGGATGGTCTGCGGCGCGGCGGCGGTGGCGCCTTCGGCAGCGGCGGCAGCAGGTTCCGCGTACTCAGGCACGGGCACTGCCTCCGGCGCCGCGACGGCGACGGGTTCCCGCGATGAAGGCCCGTCAGGCGGCGCCAGGGACTGCCTTTCCGCGGCCGCGTTCAACGCGGCGATGAGCGCGCCGTCCTCGCCCGGCGATTCGCTGCCGCTCGCCTCGATGCCCGCGACGATCTCCTTGATGCGATCCAGCGCCGACAGAATCAGCGTGATGCCCGCCGGCGTGACGGTCAGCGTGCCGTCGCGGTAGCGGCCGAGCACGTTCTCCCCCGCATGGGCCACCGCCTCCAGCCGCGACAGCCCGAGGAAGCCGCAGGTCCCCTTGATGGTGTGGACCAGGCGGAACACCTCCGACAGCGTCGGCTGGTCATCCGGCGCGCGTTCCAGCCGCACCAGGGCGGAATCGAGGGCGACGAGCCCCTCATGCGTCTCGGTGAGGAAATCCGCCAGCAGGTCGTCCATCACAGCCCTCGCGCATCGAGGGCCGCAGCATCACGCGGCTGGGCCAAAGAATCCGTAAAGCCCACCGCCCCGATGCCCTCTTCGGATCGCGGCCACGCAGCGATCCGGGAGCGCAAAGCGCGACCTCGCCCAGCCCGCCAGCCGTCGCCGATGCGACGGTGCAGGGCGCGAAGGCAAGCCGGCCCGGATGGGCCGCACCCGCCGTTTGAGGGCCTAGGAAAAACTCAACATCAGCGGCCCGGCGTCCTGCCCCGGCGGCATGGCGATGGCCAGCCCCACACCCGCTGCGGCGGCGATGCGGCACAGCAGGACGATCGTCACCTCGCGGCCCATCGGGTCCGGCGGCATCTCGCCGGCCAGGGCGCGGATCAGGCTCGGCGGCCAGGCGGCGCGCTGCCCCTCGGGCCAGACTGCCAGTTCGCGGCGGAAATCGCCCGCCAGGCGCACGCGCCCACCCCGCGGCAGCGCCTCCCCGCCCATCAGCATGGCGGCGAGCACCACCGGCACGATCGCCTCCGGCAGGCTGACAGCCGGATCGAGCGTGCCGGGATCGGCCTCCGCCCGGCCGCCGGCCAGTTGCCCCTCCAGCAACGCGAGGGTCTCGCGCAACGTCGCCCCCCCCTGGCCGCCGAGCAGGGCGCGCCACAGCACGAGCCGCCTGCGCAGCACCTCCGCGGCCTCCTGGGCGAGGCTCGCCGCCTCCCCGCCCACATTGCCCATCATGTCGAGCGCATTGCCGATGGTGCCGACCACGCCGCCTAGGTCGTGGCACAGGCGCAGCCCGACCATCCGCGCGAGATCGAGGTCGGCGGCGGGCGACGGGGTCATCGGCTGGGGCATCCCTTGCGTCATGGCCGCGAAGGGTATCCTCTGCGGTCCTGACGCCACCTTAGCGCCGGGACCGTGAGCGCGACCATCGAACCAGGCATGCGAGTCCGCCTCCCGGCGTGCCCCGAATGGGGAACCGGGCAGGTCCAGTCCGTGGCGGGGCATCGCATCACCGTGAATTTCGAGCATGCCGGCAAGGTGCTGATCAACGCCGCCGTGGTGGAACTGGAAGTGCTGGAGGACGACCGGCGTTGAGCAGCCTTTACGAAACGGCCTGGTCGGTGCTGGCCGACTGGCGCCTGCTCGCCGCCATCCTCGCCACCGCCGTGGCCGGGGTGATGCGCGGCTATTCCGGCTTCGGCACGGCGGTGATCCTGGCACCCATCTACTCCCTGCTATGGGGGCCGCGCGCCGGGGTTCCGGTGATGCTGCTGATGGAATTGCTGGTCTCCGTGCAGTTGCTGCCCTCCGCGATCAAGGATGCCGACCGGCGGGTGGTGCTGCCCCTCGGTGGTGCTGCAGCGCTCGCGACCCCGCTCGGCGCCTGGATCCTGTTCACCGTGGATGGGGAGGCGCTGCGCCGCTTCATCGGCGGCTTCGTGCTGGTGTTCGGCCTGCTGCTGATGTCGGGCTGGCGCTACCACGGCTCCCGCCCGCTCGGGCTGAACATCGCGATCGGCACCGTGGCCGGGCTGCTCAAGGGCTCGACGGGGATGAGCGGACCGCCGGTGATCCTGTACCTGCTGGCGGGGCTCGAGGAAGCGAAGCGGCACCGCGCCAACCTGATCATGTTCTTCGCCACCATCGCCATCGTGTCGGTGATCGTGCCGATCCTGGGCGGGCTGGTGGATATGCCCGTGCTACTGCGCCTGGCTGTGCTGCTGCCGGTGATGGCGCTGACGGTGCCGGTGGGCGCACGGCTGTTCCACGTGGTGCCCGGCCGGCTGTACCGGCCCTTCGCGATGGGGGTGCTGCTGGTGGCGGGCGGGCTCGCGCTGTTCGGGTAACGAATTTCACTCTCGAAAGCGAGAGCGCCGGGCGTAGCCTCTGCCACGGCCGGCCAGGCGCCGGCCGAAAGGGAGGAAGCCATGCCTCACTACATGAGTCAGTGGTCGTTCACGGCTGTGCAGGCCAAGGCGCTGGTCGACAATCCCCAGGACCGCGAGCCCGCCGCGCGGGCGCTGGTGGAGGCCTTCGGCGGGCGCCTGGTCTGCTACTTCTTCATGATTGGCGAGCGCGACGGGGTGCTGATCTCCGAGTTCCCCGACAATGAAAGTGCCGTCGCCTGCAGCATGCGCGCCGGGTCGAGCGGCGCCTTCGCTGCCTTCGAGACCCATGCCCTGCTGACCCCCGCGGAGGCGCAGAAAGCGATGCAGAAGGTAAAGTCCACCGCCTTCGCCTACCGCCCGCCCAGCGGCTGACACGTCGCCCGCCGGCCCCGGGGCGGAAGTCCTGCCCCGGATGCCGATGGGGGCTTGCGGCAACAGGGCCTCAGGCCCCAAATCCCGACCATGCAGGATCGTGATCCTTCCACCGCCGGCCTGATCGACCCCTTCGGCAGGGCCGTCACCTATCTGCGCGTCTCGGTGACGGATCGCTGCGACCTCCGCTGCGTCTACTGCATGGCGGAGGACATGACCTTCCTGCCGAAGAAGGACATCCTGACGCTCGAGGAGATCGACCGGCTCTGCGGCGCCTTCATCGCGCTCGGCACCGACAAGATCCGCCTGACGGGCGGGGAGCCGCTTGTGCGCAAGGGGGTGATGAACCTGGTGCGCAGCCTTGGCGCGCGGATCGCACCGGGCGGCCTGCGTGAGCTGACGGTGACCACCAACGGCACGCAGCTCGCGAAGATGGCCGGTGACCTCTATGACGCCGGCGTGCGGCGCATCAACGTCTCGCTCGACACGCTGGACCCCGGCGTCTTCGCCGCGGTGACGCGCTGGGGGAAGATCGAGCAGACGCTGGACGGCATCTTCGCCGCCAAGGCCGCCGGGCTCGCCATCAAGATCAACGCCGTCGCGCTGAAGGGCGTGAACGAGGACGAGTTCGATCGCATGGTCGCCTGGTGCGGCGAGCACGGCTTCGACCTCTGCCTGATCGAGACCATGCCGCTGGGTGACATCGGCGGCGACCGCACCGACCAGTACCTGCCGCTGTCCCTGGTGCGGTCGCGCCTGCGCAAGACCTGGACGCTGACCGACACCGACTACGCGACCGGCGGCCCCGCCCGCTACGTGACGGTGCAGGAAACCGGCGGACGGATCGGCTTCATCACGCCGATGACCCATAATTTCTGCGAATCCTGCAATCGCGTGCGGCTGACCTGCACGGGCACGCTGTTCATGTGCCTCGGCCAGGATGACGCCGCGGAATTCCGCAGCCTGTTGCGCGACCCTTCAGTGGACGATGCGGCACTGGGGCAGGCGATCCGCGAGGCCATCACGCGCAAGCCGAAGGGCCATGACTTCGTGATCGACCGCCGGCACAAGCGCCCGGCCGTCGCGCGCCACATGTCGATGACGGGCGGCTGAGATGCTCCAGGGGCTGGTCGAGAAACTCACGATCCCCGGGCTGCCGCCCTGGGTGGCGCTGGTGCTGCTGGCGGCGATCGCGGTGTCGATCCTGGCGTTCCTCGCGATGCCCTTCGCGGTGTTCGGCGTGAAGTCGCGGCTGGAGGCGATCGAGGCGGAACTCGCCGACCTGCGCATGGACATCCGCGCGATGGTGCAGCACGCCTCGGACAGCCCCCTCGCCCGCGCGCCGGTCGAGGTGGACTACGTCGCGCCGCCGGCACGCACCGCACCACGCCTGCCGGAGGCCGAACCGCGCATGGCGCCGCCCGTGCCGCCGCCGCCCGCGAAACCGCGCGGCGGGCGCGCGGAACCACGGCTGGATTGGCCGAAGGCGGATCGGGGGGCGTGACCGGCGGAACGCGGCCAGAGGGGGCTTTGCCCCCTCCGGACCTCCCCCACCAAAGGCCTAAGGGCCCTTGGAACCCCCAACTTCGCGCCATCGCACGGCCCGATGCGCCGCATCGGGCCCGGAGTGCCAAGCGCGACCGCGCCCAGACCATCAGTCGCCCCCAAGGCAACAGCGCATGGCGCGAAGGCAAGCCGCGCGGATGCGCGGCGCCCGCCGTCTGAGGGACAAAAGACATGCGCGTATCCGTCATCCAGATGAACCAGGGCTCGGACAAGGCGGCCAATCTCGACCAGGCGCAGCGCCTGATCGAGGCGGCGGTGGAGGCAGACCGACCCGGCCTCGTGACCCTGCCCGAGACCTGGACCAACCTCGGCGGCGGCCGCGAGTCCCGCCGCGCGGCGGCGGAGATCCTGCCCACCCCGGGGCAGGAAGGTGGCGCGGCCTATGAGATGCTGCGCGGCCTTGCGCGGCGCCACGGCATCACCGTCCATGGCGGGTCGATCATCGAGGATGGCGGCGAGAAGCTGTTCAACACCACGCTGGTCTTCGGGCCGGACGGGGCCGAGATCGCCCGCTACCGCAAGATCCACCTGTTCGACATCACGGCGCCGGACGGCACCGGCTACAAGGAAAGCGCGCTGTACGGCGCGGGGTCGGACCTCGCCTTCTTCGAAGCCGGCGGCAGCCGCTTCGCCTGCACCATCTGCTACGATGTGCGCTTCCCCGAACTGTACCTGACGCTGCGCCGCATGGGTGCGGAGGCGATCCTGGTGCCGTCGAACTTCACGCTGCAGACCGGCAAGGACCATTGGGAGGCGCTGCTGCGCGCGCGCGCCATCGACACGCAGTGCTGGATCATCGCCGCCGCGTCCTACGGCAACTACGAGGAACGCGGTGCGACGCGCAGCGTCTATGGCCATTCGCTGATCGCCGATCCATGGGGGCATGTCGTGGCGAAATGTTCCGACGGCACCGGCTGGGCCACGGCGCGGATCGACCCGAAGGTGACGGCGCGGGTGCGCGCGGGCATGCCGCTCGAGGAACATCGCGAGGCCGCCCGATCCTGGCGCGCCAAGGCGCCTTCGTGAAGCTCGCCATCCTCGCGGCGCAGAACGAGGCGGCGCGCGCGGCGCAGGAAACGCTCGCCGCGCAATACGGTGCGGCGCCGCCAGAGAAGGCCGACGTCATCGTGGCACTTGGCGGCGACGGCTTCATGCTGGAGACGCTGCACCGCTTCCTTGGCCGCGGCACGCCGGTCTATGGCATGAACCGCGGCTCGGTCGGCTTCCTGATGAACGACTACCGGGAGGACGAACTGCCCGCGCGCATCGCCGCCGCCCAGGCCGCGACGCTGCACCCCCTTCGCATGCGCGCCATCGCCAATGGCCACACGCCGGTCGAGGCGCTGGCGATCAATGAGGTCTCGCTGCTGCGGGAAAGCCGCCAGGCGGCGAAGATCCGCATCCTGATCGACGGGCGAGAACGCCTGCCGGAACTGATCTGCGACGGTATCCTCGTCAGCACGCCGGCGGGCAGCACCGCCTACAACCTGTCCGCCCATGGGCCAATCGTGCCGCTGAACGCGAACCTGCTGCCGATGACGCCGATCTCCGCCTTCCGCCCGCGGCGCTGGCGCGGTGCGCTGCTGCCCTCGGATGTCGAGGTGGTGTTCGAGATCCTTGAGCGCGACAAGCGCCCGACGGCCGCGGTCGCCGACTACACCGAGGTGCGCGACGTCGCCCGCGTCGAGGTGCGCGAGGCGCGCGACGTGTCCCTGACGCTGCTGTTCGACCCCGATCACGGGTTGTCGGAACGCATCATCGCGGAACAGTTCACGGTGTGAGCAGCGGGCGCGGCATTCCCGACCGCACCCTGTTCTGGGGCATGGCAAGCACACAGCTCATCGGCTGGGGGGCGCTGCATGTCCCCTTCCCGTTGCTGGTCGCGCCGATGGAAGCCGAGCTCGGCTGGTCGCGCGTGCTGCTGAATGCGGCCTATACCTCCGGGCTGCTGGCATCGGGCCTCGCCGCGGTGCCGGCGGGGCGCTGGCTCGACCGGCATGGGCCGCGCGCGATGATGAACAGCGGCATGTTCGCCGCTGCGCTGCTGCTGGTGGCGATGAGCCTGGTGCAGCATCCCGCCGCCTTCATTGCGATCTGGGTGCTGCTCGGCGTCGTCTCGGCGATGTGCCTGTGGGGCACCGCCATGGCCGTTGTCGTGGCCGAGGCACAGGATGTGCGTCGCACCGTCACCGCCATCACCTTCGTCACGGGATTCACCGTGACGGTCTTCGTGCCGCTGGTCGGCCTGCTGATCGACCTGTTCGGCTGGCGCGGCGCGCTGCGGGGGCTGGCGATGCTGCAATTCTGCGCGGCGGTCGGCACCGTCGCCATGCTGCAGCAGGCGCGGGTGCCGGCGACCGGCCCCACCCGGCGCGGCGGGCCGGGCCTGTGGGCGCGGCTGCGGGAACCTGCCTTCCTCGGCCTTGCGCTGTGCTTCGCGGCACATGCCTTCATCGGCACAGGCCTCGGCGCCCATCTGATCCCGCTGCTGCGCGAACGCGGCTTGCCGGAAGCGACAGTGCTGCTGGTGGCGGCAGCGCATGGCCCGGCCCAGGTGGCCGCGCGGGCCCTACTGTTCGCCCTGGGCAGCCGCGTGACGATGCGGGCCGTCGGCCTCGTCGCGACCGGGCTGGTGCCCGTCGGGATGCTGGCGCTGGCGACCGCGCCGTCCAGCACGATGCTGGTCGTCGTCTTCGTCCTGTGCTGGGGCACGGGCGACGGGCTGCTGACCATCGTGCGTACCGCCGGCACCGCCGAGATCCTCGGCCGAGCGGGGTTCGGGGCGGTGTCCGGCGCGCTGTCCACTGCGGCGATGCTGCCGCGCACCGTCGCTCCGCTGCTTTTGGCGATGATCTGGGAGGGTGCCGGCGGCTACGGGCCAGTGCCCTGGTTGCTCGTTGGCGTCGGACTTCTCGTCGTGGGCGCCTTCCTGGTCGCCGCGCGCGCGCGTTGAGGCGCGATCAGAAGTACTCGGCCTCCTCCGGCCAGCGTTCGGCGACAAAGATGGCGTTGCCATACCAGATGCCGCGATCGCGCCGACGCAATGAGACATTCACGCGAGCGCCCGGGTACAGGTTGAACAGACCGTAGCCAAAGGCGAACATGAAATCCGCGATCCGCGTGAAGGGCACATGCATCGTGTTGTCCGGGGCCACGGCGCATTCCGCCTCGACATAGGTGATGCGCCGCTCCGCCAGCATGGTGCGGAAACCTGCAAGCACGTCGAGGTCATGACCCTCGGTATCGATCTTGAGGATGTCGATACGGTCGATCCCGTGCGCCGCGCAGAAGGTGTCGCCTGCGACGACCTCGACCTCCTCCATCGGCGCATCGCTAACCGGCCGTTCGACGATGCGATTCATCACGCCGCCGGGCCGGGCCACCATCCGCGCGCGCCCCTGCCGGCTGCCGAAGGCGAGGCGGTGCGCCGTCACGGCGGCCTCCCCGGTGAGATTCTGTTGCAGTGTGGCGAAGGTGGCGCTGACCGGCTCGAAGGCATGGATCGCTGCCTCCGGCCAAACCCGGCGGATCAGACGCACAGTCTGGCCGACATTGGCTCCGATATCGAAGATGCAGGACGGCGCCAGCGTCGGATCGTTGATCTGAATCTGACGGAACGGGTTCATGGCGAAAAGATCGGAAGCTGCGCGCCAGCCGTCAAGGCAACGACGCGTGTGGGCTACCCCCGCCTGCCGCGGACTCCCGCCATCACTTCGCGGTCACGGCCTCCGGCATCCCGACCGCGGATGCTGGCTTGTTCCATCCCCTGGGCTGCGGCGTTGACGCATCGGGACCGGCAGGCCCCGCCCGCCGTCACGCCGCGTCGTTCAGATGGCAGGCGCTGCGCTGGCCGGGGGCGACTTCCTTCAACTCCGGCTTCTCCACCTTGCAGCGTTCCATCGCATGCGGGCAGCGCGGATGGAAATGGCAGCCCGATGGCGGATGCAGTGGCGACGGGATCTCTCCCTTCACCACCGAGAAGGCGCGCTTGCGGCTGTCGATACGCGGCACCGAGGCTAGCAGCGACTTGGTGTAGGGGTGGTTCGGCGTGGCGAAGACCGTCTCGGACGGCGCTTCCTCGACCACCCGGCCGAGATACATGATCACGACACGGTCGGAGATGTGTTCCACCACGCCAAGGTCGTGGCTGATGAACAGATAGGTGAGGTCGAGTTCCGTCCGCAGCCGGATGAACAGGTTCAGGATCTGCGCCTGGATCGACACGTCGAGCGCGGCCACCGCCTCGTCGCAGACGATGAAGTCCGGCTTCACGGCGAGCGCCCGGGCGATGCCGATGCGCTGGCGCTGCCCACCCGAGAACTGGTGCGGGTAGCGGCGCTTGAACGCGGGGTCGAGCCCGGCGCGGCGCATCTGTTCATCGACATAGGCGTCGTAGCCGGCGCGGGTGACGATACCGTGGACCAGCGGCGCCTCCCCCACGATGTCGGCGACGCGCATGCGCGGGTTCAGCGACGCATAGGGATCCTGGAAGATCATCTGCGTGCGCAGCTTCAACTCCCGCGCCGCCGCGGTGCCGCGGTCGAGCAGGTCGGTGCCGTCGCGCAGGATGCGGCCATCGGATGGCGGCAGGATGCCCGCCACCATGCGCCCGAGCGTGGACTTGCCGCAGCCGGATTCGCCGACCAGGCCGACCACCTCCCCCTTGCGGATGGTGAGGTCGACATTGTCCACCGCATGGACCACTTCCTCTCGCACGCCGGCGCCGAGGCGCTTGGCGATGCGGCCGGCGAAGTCGAGCTTCTTCTCGAAGCGGCGGGAGATGCCGCGCAGTTCCACCATCGGCGAACCGTCGCCGAGCGCCCTGCGGGCCGCGGTCATGGTCTCGCTCATGCCGCCTGCTCCGCCGGTTCGGTCATCGGTCGGAAGCAGCGTGCCTCCCGTCCCGGGGCGAGTTCGCGGATCTCTGGTTCGGCCATGCAAACCTCGGCGGCACGCGGGCAGCGGGTGCGGAAGGCGCAGCCCGGCGGCAGGTTGAGCAGCGAGGGCGTCATGCCCGGGATCTGGCGCAGCGGCTCCCCGCGCTTGTTGCGCGACGGCACGGAACCGATCAGGCCGTAGGTGTAGGGGTGCAGCGGGCCGTCCAGCACCTCGGACACCGCGCCCTTCTCCACGATGCGCCCGGCGTACATCACCGCCACCTCGTCCGCGAGGCCGGCGACGACGGACAGGTCGTGGGTGATCCAGATCAGCGACGTGCCGGTATTGGCCGCGAGCTTCTGCACCTCGGCCAGGATCTGCCCCTGGATGGTGACGTCGAGCGCGGTGGTCGGTTCGTCCGCGACGATCAGGTCCGGTTCGTGCAGCAGCGCGATGGCGATGGCCACGCGCTGGCGCATGCCGCCCGAGAACTGGTGCGGATAGGACTTCAGCCGTTCATCCGGGGACGGGATGCCGACCATGCCGAGCGTATCGCGGGCGCGCTGGCGGGCTTCCTCATGGCTGACCTTCTTGTGGGCCAGCACCGTCTCGATCATCTGGGTATCGACGCGCAGGACCGGATTGAGCGTCATCATCGGGTCCTGGAAGATCATCGCGATGCGGTTGCCCCGCAGGTCGCGCATCTCCTTCTCGCCCATCTTCGCGAGGTCGCGGCCCTGGAACAGGATCTGCCCGCCCACGATCCGCCCCGGCGGATCGACCAGCCCGAGGACGGAGAACCCCGTCACCGTCTTGCCCGAGCCGGATTCACCGACGAGACCGAGCACCTTGCCGCGGCCGATGGAGAAGGAGACGTCGTCCACCGCCTTCACCACGCCGGCGCGGGTGAAGAAGTGGGTACGGAGGTTGCGGACCTCGAGGGTCGGTGCGGCCATCGTCACTTCTTCAGCCTTGGATTCAGAACGTCGCGCAACTGGTCGCCGACCAGGTTGATCGAGACGATGGTGATGAGCAGCGCGATGCCCGGGTAGAAGCTGATCCAGTATTTGCCCGACAGCATGTACTCGTAGCCATTGGCGATCAGCAGGCCGAGCGAGGGCTCGGTGATCGGCACGCCGAGGCCGAGGAAGGACAGCGTCGCCTCCAGCGCGATGGCGCGCGCCACCTGCATGGTCGCGACCACGATCAGCGGCGGCAGGCAGTTCGGCAGCAGATGGCGGAACAGGATGCGGTGCGTCGGCAGGGCGAGGCACTGCGCCGCCTCGATGTACTCGCGCCGGCGTTCCACCAGCGCGGTGCCGCGCACGGTGCGCGCGTAATAGGCCCATTCGACGATGACCAGCGCGATGACCACGTTCATCACGCCCTTGCCGAGGAAGGCGAGGATCATCAGCGCGACCAGGATCGACGGGAAGGACAGTTGCAGGTCGACCAGCCGCATGATGACCGTGTCGGTCCGCCCGCCGGCATAGGCGGCGAGCAGCCCGAGCGAGGCGCCGACCAAGCACGCGATGAACGCCGAGCCCGCACCCACGGTCAGCGAGATGCGCAGCCCGTACATGATGCCCGACATCATGTCGCGGCCCTGGTCGTCGGTGCCGAGCCAGTAGGTGAAGCCCGCCCCACCCACCGTGCCGGGCTCCATCCGCCCGTCCATGATGTCGAGCTGGGCGAGGTCGTAGGGATTCTGCGGCGCGATGAAGGGCGCGAAGATCGCCACCAGGGCGATGATGGTGAACACCACCAGCCCGAACATCGCGACCTTGGATTCCGCGAACTCCGAGACGAAGCGCCGGAACGGCGTCTCCACCGTGTCCTTGCGCGGCGCTGCGGGGGTCGTCGCCCCGCCGATGACGGCCTGGCTCATGTGCCCTTGCTCTCCAGCCTGACGCGCGGATCCAGCATCGAGTAGGTCAGGTCCACCACCAGATTGATGGTGATGAACATCAGCACGATGATCATCAGGTAGGCGACGATCACCGGACGGTCGAGCACGTTGATGCTGTCGATGATGAGCTTGCCCATGCCCGGCCAGGCGAAGACGCTTTCCGTCACCACCGAGAAGGCGATGGTCGAGCCGAGCTCAAGCCCGACGACCGTGACGACCGGGATCAGGATGTTCTTGAAGACATGCACGAAGGTCACGCGCGCGGGCGACAGGCCCTTGGCGCGGGCGAACTTCACGTAGTCCATCAGCATCGTTTCGCGCACGCCCGCGCGGGTCAGCCGGATGACGAGGCTGATCTTGAACAGCGCGAGGTTCACCGCCGGCATGACCATGTGCGAGAGGCCATCGGCGGTCAGCCACGACCATTGCAGCCCGGCGCTGCATGGTTGCAGCCCGATGAAGCCGAGCACCGAGCAGGTCTCCCCGCGCCCGGTCGAGGGCAGCCAGCCGAGCTGCACGGCGAAGACCATGATCAGCATCAGCCCGACCCAGAAGGTCGGCAGCGAGAAGCCGAGGATCGAGCCCATCATGATGGTCTTCGACGCCGGCGAATTCGGCCGCAGCCCCGCATAGAGCCCAAGCGGCAGGCCGATCAGGATCGACAGGAACATCGCCCCGAAGGCCAGTTCCAGCGTCGCGGGCATGCGCTGCAGGATCAGCTTCAGCGCCGGTTCGTTGAACACGAACGACCGGCCAAGGTCGCCCTGCAGCGCGTTGGTCAGGAACACCAGGTATTGCTGCCACAGCGGCAGGTCGAGCCCGAGCGCACGGACCGCGCGTTCGCGTTCGAGCTGATCGGCGTCGGGACTGATCAGGATCTCGACGGGGTCGCCGATGGCATAGACGCCGATGAAGACGATCAGCGACATCGCCAGGACGACGAACAGGGCCTGGATCAGGCGCCGCACGAGGTAGACGGTCATTGGCGGCGCTCCGGCTTCAGCGGGGGGCGGGACGCAGGCGCTGCGCCAGCGTGCCTTCGTCCACGCTCGGGGTGTATTCGAAGCCGCGGCGCGTCGCCCAGATGTTGGTCTGGATGTGCAGCGGCACCACGGCGACATCCTGCATCGCGATGCGCATGGCGTCGACGATCAGCCCCTGGCGCTTCGGCTCATCCAGTTCGGACATGGACTGCACCAGCAGGCTATCCACCTGCGGGTTGGAATAGCGCCCGCGGTTCGACGCACCCCAGCCCCGGTCGCGGTTCACGGTGGCGAGGATGTTCCGCAGCGGATGCGACCCGTCCGGATTGGAACCCCAGCCGATCAGGAAGGTCGAGTATTCCTGCCGGCCGGCGCGGCCGACGAAGGTGGTCCAGGGCTGCGCCTCGACCGCCGTGCGCACGCCGATGCGCGTCCACATCTGGCCGATCGCCTGGATGATGCGGCTGTCGTTGATGTAGCGGTCGTTCGGCCCGTTCAGCGTGATGCGGAAGCCGTTCGGATACCCGGCTTCGGCCAGCAGCCGCTTGGCGGCGTCGGGGTCGAAGGCCGGCGCGGGCAGGTCGGAGACATGGCCGGGGACGCCCTCGGGCAGGAACTGGTTGGCCGGCACCGCCGCCCCTTCCATGATCCGTTCCACGATGGCGCGGCGGTCAATCGCCATGGACAGCGCGCGGCGCACGCGCACGTCCTGCAGCGGGTTGCGCCCGAACGGCTGGCCGTTGTTGTCGGTGATGAAGGGCGAATTCTCATTGCCCGGCCGCAGGAAGTCGAGGCCGAGGAAGATCAGCCGCAGCCCGACCGCCTGGGCCAGACGGACATTGGCGTTGCGCCGTAGGTTGGTGAGGTCGGAGGTCGGCACCTGGTCGATCAGGTCCACGTCGCCCGCGAGCAGCGCGGCCGTGCGCGCCGCATCATTGGTGACCATGCGGTAGTTGACGCGCTGGAACGCGGGGCGTTCGCCCCAGTAGCCGTCGAACCGCTCGAACTCGATGCGATCGCCGTTGCGGTGCACGGTCGCGCGATACGGCCCGGTGCCGACGGCGGCGCGCAGGGCGTTGAAATCGTCGGTCGTCGCGTTCTCCGCCGTTTCCTTGTCCACGATGCGGACATTCGTCATGTCGAGCGGCAGCAGCGGATAGGGTTCGTGCGTGTGGAAGCGGATCGTCAGGGGATCGACGATCTCGATGCGCTGGATCGGGCGCGAGAACGCGGCGAAGGAGGACGGGCTGTTCGGCACGTTGGGCAGCCGCCCGAGCGTGAAGGCCACGTCGTCGGCCGTGAAGGCGTTGCCGTTGTGGAAGCGGACATTCGGCCGCAGCTTGAATTCCCACACCGTCGGTTCGACCGCGCGCCATTCGGTCGCGAGACCGGGGATGTTGCGCAGGCGTTCGTCATTGTTGACGAGCCGGTCGAAGATGATGTCCGCCACCGCGTTGTTCGGCGACAACTGGTGGTAATGCGGATCGAGCGAGGTGACAGGCGCGCCGACGGCAACCGTCGCAGTCTGCGCCGAGGCCGGAGCGACCGCGAACGCGAACCCTGCTGCTGCGATGGCGGAAACAGCGGCCCAACGCCGCCCAGCATACGCCTTCATTCTTCGCCTCCCGACGTCGACAAGAAAGCGCCTTGTAGCAGTCCGCCAATAGGGCCGCTAGGCTCGCGCACGTTATCGAGACCATGCCGGAGAACTGACCATGACCCGCCTGACCACGCGGCGCGCAGCCTTTGCCTCAGCCCTGTTCATCGCCGCCGCAGGGCCGGCCGCCGCCCAGACCCTGACCATCGGTATCGGAGGGTCTCCCACCTCGCTCGACCCGCACTTCTACAACGCCTCGCCAAACAGCAGCCTGACGCAGCACCTGTTCGACGCGCTGGTCGAACGCGACGCGCAGGCCCGGCTGCGGCCGATGCTGGCCGAATCCTGGCGCGCCGTCGAACCGACGGTGTGGGAGTTCAAGCTGCGGCCGGGCGTGAAATGGCATGACGGGCGCGACTTCACCGCCGACGACGTGGCCTTCAGCATCGAACGCGTGCCGACCGTGCGCAACAGCCCAGGCACCTTCGCCGGGCTTGTCCGCGCCATCACCCGGATCGAGGTGGTGGACCCGACCACCATCCGCTTCCACACCGCCTCGCCGCATCCGCTGTTGCCGATCGAACTCGCCTCGATCCAGATCATCTCCCGCCACGCCGGCACGGGGGCGGAGACGGAGCAGTACAATTCCGGCCAGGCGGCGATCGGCACGGGGCCGTATCGTCTATCCGCCTATCGCTCCGGCGACCGGACGGAATTCACGCGCAACGACAGCTATTGGGGCGGCGCGCAGCCCTGGTCGCGCGTGTCCTACCGCTTCATCGCCAACGACGCGGCACGCACCGCGGGGCTGCTCGCCGGCGATGTGGACCTGATCGACCAGGTGCCTTCCAGCGACCTCGCCCGGCTGCGCCGCGAGCAGCGCATCAGCGTGTTCGAGATCCAGGGCCTGCGGCTGATCTACCTGATCCCCGACTTTTCCCGCACCGACAACCCGGTCCTCGTCACCGACAACAACGGCCAGCCCCTGGCGCGCAATCCGTTCCAGGACATCCGCATCCGCCGCGCCATGTCGATCGCGATCGACCGCACGGCGCTGGCCGATCGCGTGATGGAAGGCACCGCGCGGCCGACCGGTCAATGGCTGCCGCAGGGCGCCTTCGGCTACAATCCGGACGTCCCGGTGCCGGCCCACGACCCGGAAGGCGCGCGCCGGCTGCTGGCCGAAGCCGGCTTCCCGCAGGGCTTCCGCATCACCCTGTCCTGCCCCAATGACCGCTACCCCAACGATGCGCGCACCTGCCAGGCGGTGGCCCAGATGTGGACGCGCATCGGCGTGCGCACGGAAGTCCAGGCACTGCCTTGGGCGACCTATTCCGCCCGCACCTCGCGCCAGGAATTCAACATGCGCATGGGCGGCTGGGGCAGCGTGACCGGCGAGGCGTCCTACATGCTGGTCAACATCTTCGGCACCTATGACCGTGAACGCCGGCGCGGCGCGTCGAATTCGTCACGCTGGTCGAGCGCAGCACTCGACACCCTGACCGAACGCGCGGCGGCGACGCTGGATGACGAGCAGCGCGAGGTGATGCTGCGCGAGGCGGTGCGCATGGTCGCGGTCGATGATGTCGCGATGCTGCCGCTGTTCCAGTTGGTGAACTTCTGGGCGGCGCGGCGCGGCATCACCTACGATGCGCGGATGGATGAGCGCACCACCGCGATGGCGGCACGGCCGGCGCAGTAGCGCGTCCTGGAGAGGGGCTCCGCCCCCCTCCAAACCTCACCTCGCCAGGGGGCAGTGCCCCCTGGACTGCCGGTTACGTCGGGCTGGCCAGTTTCAGGCCGACAATGCCAGCGAGGATCAGGCCGACACAGGCGAGGCGCATCACCGTCGCGGCCTCCCCGAGCAGCACGATCCCGAGCACCACGGTGCCCACCGTGCCGATGCCGGTCCAGATCGCATAGGCGGTGCCGAGCGGCAGGGTCTTCAGCGCGAGGCCGAGCAGGAACAGGCTGACGATCATGCTTGCCACGGTCAGCACTGTCGGCAGCGGGCGGCTGAAGCCCTCGGTGTATTTCAGCCCGACCGCCCAGCCGATTTCCGACAGCCCGGCGCCCAGAAGATAAATCCAGCCCATCACAGGTCCCCTTTGGTCCTGTGGCAGGGTCGTCCCCACCGTTGCGAATGAGGCGCCGGGGTCGTCCCCGGCGGTGATGCCGGCGGCGGACCGCCGGCATGCAGGTTCAGCCCTGGCGGGACGCCACGAAGCGTTCCAGCCAATGGATGGTGTAGTCGCCCGACTGGAACTCCGGATCGTCCATTACCGCCTGGTGCAGCGGCAGCGTCGTGCGGATGCCCGCCACCACCATCTCGTTCAGCGCGCGGCGCATGCGCGCGATCGCCTCGGGGCGGGACGGCGCATGCACCACCAGCTTGGCGACCAGGCTGTCGTAGTGCGGCGGCACGGTGTAGCCCGAATACAGCGCGCTATCGACCCGCACGCCAAGGCCGCCCGGCGCGTGATAGGTGTTCACGCGACCCGGGCTCGGCGTGAAGGTCTCGGGATCCTCCGCGGTGATGCGGCATTCGATCGCGTGACCGCTGAACTCGATGTCCTTCTGCGTGTAGCCAAGCGGTTCGCCCGCCGCGATGCGGATCTGTTCCTTCACCAGATCGATGCCGCAGACCATCTCAGTCACCGGATGCTCGACCTGCAGGCGCGTGTTCATCTCGATGAAGGCGAACTGCCCGTCCTGCCACAGGAATTCCAGTGTGCCGGCATTACGGTAGCCGAGCTTCGCAAGCCCAGCCGTCACGCGCGCGCCGAGCGCCTCGCGATCCGCCGCCGTCAGCACGGGGCTGCCGGCTTCCTCGACCAGCTTCTGGTGGCGGCGCTGCAGCGAACAGTCGCGCTCGCCGAAATGCACGACATTGCCGTGAGTGTCCGCCAGCACCTGCAATTCGATGTGGCGCGGCCGGTCGAGATACTTCTCAAGATAGACGCTGTCATCGCCGAAGGCCGACTTCGCCTCGGTGCGGGCGACGCGCCAGGCTTCCTCGATCTCGGAGGCGTCGCGCGCCACCTTCATGCCGCGCCCGCCGCCGCCCGCGGCCGCCTTGATCAGCACGGGATACTTGATCTGCTCCGCGATGGCGCGCGCTTCCTCAAGCGATTCCAGCGCGCCGGGCGAACCCGGCACCAGCGGCACATCCAGCCGGCGCATCGCGTCCTTGGCCGCGATCTTGTCGCCCATCATGCGGATATGGTCGGGCGACGGGCCGATGAACTTCAGCCCATGCGCCTCCACCATCTCGGCGAAGCGGGCATTCTCCGACAGGAAGCCGTAGCCGGGGTGCACCGCATCCGCGCCGGTGATCGTCGCGGCGGACAGGATGGCTGCGACGTTCAGGTAGGAATCGCGCGCCGCCGGCGGGCCGATGCACACGCTTTCGTCCGCGAGGCGCACATGCATCGCCGTCGCATCCGCCGTGGAATGCACGGCGACGGTGCGGATGCCCATCTCCTGGCAGGCGCGATGGACGCGCAGCGCGATCTCGCCGCGGTTCGCGATCAGGACCTTGCCGAACATCAGGCGCGTCCCGCCATGCTTGTCGTCGCGCGGCTCATTCGATGATGATCAGCGGCTCGCCGTATTCCACCGGCGTGCCGCTCTCGACCAGGATGCGCGTCACCGTACCGGCGCGCGGCGCCTTGATCTGGTTGAAGGTCTTCATCGCCTCGATCAGCAGCACCGTCTGGCCCTGCACGACCTTCGCGCCCACCGTGACGAACTGCGGCGCACCGGGTTCGGGCGCGAGGTAGGCGACACCCACCATCGGGCTGGTCACCGCGCCGGGATGGTCCGCATCCAGGGTTTCGGCCGGCGCGACGGCGGCCGCCACGACCGGGGGCGCGGCGGCGGCGACCGCAACCGGGGCCATGACCGGTGCCGCGACGACCGCCTGGCGCACCACACGCAGCCGCGCCTCGCCGTCGACCAGCTCGATCTCGGTGAGGTCGGTCTCCCGCAGGATCTGCGCCAGCTCGCGGATCGCGGCGGCATCGAATTCGATAAAGTTGCCCATCATTCCTCGTCCTGCTCGACCAGGTCGGCCATGGCGCGCATGGCGAGCGCATAGCCCGTCACGCCCAGCCCGCAGATCACCCCGGTCGCCGCCTTGGAGATAAAGCTGTGATGCCGGAATTCCTCCCGGCGGTGGATGTTCGTGATGTGGACTTCGATCACCGGCACTTCGACGGCGAGCAAGGCGTCCATCACGGCAATGGATGTGGTGGTGTAGCCGGCGGGGTTGATGATGATCCCCGCGGCCCGGCCCCGGCATTCCTGCACCCAGGTCACCAGTTCCCCTTCGGAATTGGTCTGGCGGAAATCGATCGCCAGGCCGAATTCCTCCGCCGTCTCGGCGCACAGCGCCTCGACGTCGTCCAGCGTCGAGGAGCCATACTTTTCGGGCTCGCGCACGCCGAGCATGTTCAGGTTCGGACCGTTCAGCACGGCGATCAGGGGGGGTGTCACGGACGATTCCCGCCAAAATGGGGCGGGACGGGCTAGCACGGGGGGTTTGCAGGGGGCAAGCGGCGGGGCACGCCAGCCATGCAGGCCCCCGGCTTGCCGCGGCCCCTGCCCTTCGCCACATTCCGCCCAGCATGTCCAAGACCATAGCCATCACAGTGAACGGCGAAACGCGGGAGGTCGCGGCGGGTGAAAGCCTCGCCGCCCTGCTGCGCGCCATCGGGCTCGACACCCGCAAGGTCGCGGTCGAGCGGAACGAGGAAATCGTCCCGCGCTCGACCTATCCCGAGGTCGCGCTCGCCGCCGGCGACCGGCTCGAGATCGTGCATTTCATCGGCGGAGGCTGAAGCCATGGACGGAACCCCCGCCACGACGGGCGATGACACCTGGGAGGTGGCGGGCCGCCGCTTCCGCTCCCGCCTGATCGTCGGAACCGGCAAGTACAAGTCGCTCGAGGAGACCGCCGCGGCGATCGCGGCATCAGGAGCGGAGATCGTCACGGTCGCGGTGCGGCGGGTGAACCTGTCCGACCCGAACGCGCCGATGCTGCAGGATTTCGTCTCGCCCAAGGACTACACCTACCTGCCCAACACCGCCGGCTGCCACACGGCGAACGAGGCGGTGCGCACGCTGCGCCTGGCGCGCGAGGCGGGCGGGTGGAACCTGGTGAAGCTCGAGGTCCTCGGCCCGCCGCCCTACCTGTACCCGGACATGGAAGGCACCTTCGAGGCCGCCAAGGCGCTGATCGCCGATGGCTTCGAGGTGATGGTCTATTGCGCCGACGACCCGGTCGCGGCGAAGAAGCTCGAAGACCTCGGCTGCGTGGCGATCATGCCGCTCGGTGCGCCGATCGGCTCGGGGCTGGGGCTGACCAACCCCTTCATGATCCGTTCCATCAAGCAGAACGCGAAGGTGCCGGTGCTGGTCGATGCCGGGATCGGCACGGCGTCGGATGCGGCAAAGGCCATGGAACTGGGCTGTGATGCGGTGCTGCTGAACTCGGCGATCGCGCATGCCAAGGACCCGGTGCGGATGGCGGTCGCGATGAAGGCGGCGGTGGAGGCCGGACGGGGCGCCTTCCTGGCGGGGCGGATGCCGTGGAACTACAGCGCGGATGCGTCGAGCCCGATGACAGGGCTGATCCGGTAGGGCCGCAAAGGTCGGGGGAGAGAACTCCCCCGAACCCCCTCCTTTTTCTGTCTGTTGGGCTGGCGCGCGGCGCGGCGGAGACGCTCGATCGCGGCGGGCTGGCGTTGCCTTGTTGCCGGCTGCTTCGTTAGAACGGAGCCGCAACAAGAGGGGTGACGCCACATGCTGCGGCACTTCGACCACCTCACCATCGTGGTGCGGGATCTGACGCAGGCGAAGGCCTTCTTCGCGGCGCTGGGCTTCAGCGAGGCCCAATCCGTGGTCATCGAAGGGGAGCCCTTCGCCTCCTACATGGGTGTCCCCGGCATCAGGGCGGATCACGTGACACTGGTCCTGGACGGCGCATCACCGCGCACCGAGATCCAGTTGCTGCATTACCTGTCTCCGGATCCCCTGCCCGATCCGCACATTCGCGACCTGAACAAGCTTGGCATGAACCACATCTGCTTCGCCGTGGACGATGTCGCGGCGGAGGTGGCGAAGCTGAAGGCGCTCGGCTTCCACACGCGCAACGAGATCATGGACTTCCACAAACGCAAGCTGGTCTTCATCGATGGCCCGGAAGGGGTCACGATCGAGTTGGCCGAATGGCACTAGGGTCGGAGAAGTGGGGCGCGGCGCGACCAGCCGCACTCCGTGCCCCACACCCACCGCATAGCGCCAAGTAACGGTTTCCAAAGGCCTTTCGGCCTTTGGCGGGGTGGTTTGGAGGGGCGGCGCCCCTCCAACCTTTCACGCCAGCAACCCCCGCAGCTTCTCCGGATTCCGTACCACATAGACCGCCCGGATCAGCCCCGCCTCGACCTCCAGCGCCGTCGTCTGCACCGACCCATCGTCGAAACGCGTGACATAGCCTGGCAGCCCGTTGATCCAGGCCATCTCGTGCACCCGCCCCAGCCGTGCCTTGCGCGCCAGACCGGCGAAGAACCGCGCGACGCGGTCGCGACCCAGCACCGGGTTGATCGCCGCCGAGACCACCCCGCCGCCATCCGTGCGCAGCACCGCGCCCTCGGCCAGCAGCCGGCCAAGGGCCGCCGCGTCGCCGGTCTCGATCGCCGCGCGGAAGGCGCCGGCAATGCGCTGGCCTTCCTCAGGCGTCACGGGAAAGCGCGGTCGCGCCTCCTGCACATGGGCCCGTGCGCGGGCGGCGAGCTGCCGCACCGCCGCGGGCGTCCGCCCGAGCGTGGCCGCCACGTCCTCGAAGCCCGAACCGAACACGTCGTGCAGCAGGAAGGCGGCGCGCTCCAGCGGGGACAGCCGCTCCAGCGCGAGCATCAGCGCGACCGACACTTCCTCCGCCGCCGCGCGTCCGGCGAGCGGGTCGGTCTCGACCACCGGCTCGGGCAGCCAGGGGCCGATATAGGTCTCCCGCTTGCGCCGCGCCGATTTCAGCTCATCAAGACAGAGCCGCGCGACGATCCGCAGCAGATACCCCTCGGCATCCTCGACGGCATCACGATCCGATCCCTCCCAGCGCAGCCAGGCGGCCTGGACCACATCCTCGGCATCGGCAACCGAGCCGAGGAAGCGGTAGGCCAACGCCCGCAGCCGGGGACGCAGGGCGACGAAGGCCTCGGCCCCGGCGGCGGCGCCCGACATCAGGCCGCGACCTTGCCGCCGCGCGCCGGTTCGGCCCGGAAGCCGACGGCGAAGCGGTTCCAGCCATTGATGGTCACGATCGCCAATGTCAGCGCCACCTGTTCCTCCGGGCTAAACTCCGCCGCCAGCGCCGCATGCGCCGAATCGGGGGCGCCAGTCGCGGCCAGCAGCGTCAGCGCGTCGGTCCACGCCAGCGCCGCCCGCTCCCGCGGGGTGTAGCAGGTCGCTTCCTCCCAGGCCGAGAGCATGTAGAGCCGCTCCTCCGTCTCCCCCGCCGCGCGGGCTTCACGGGTGTGCATGTCCAGGCAGAAGGCACAGCGGTTGATCTGGGAGGCGCGGGTCTTCACCAGTTCCAGCAGGGACGGCTCCAGGCCGTTGCTGCGGGATGCCTTTTCCAGCGCCAGCATGGCCTGCATCACCTTGGGGGCCACGGTCCAATGGTTCAGTCGGGTGGTCATCGGTGCTCTCCTGCATCCGGGGTTCGGAAGCAGGACGAGGCAGCCACCGCCCCTGTGACATGGCGCGACGATTATTCCGTACCGGCAGCGCGCAGGCCTCTGATCTCGGCCTCGATGCGCTCGGCCGGCCATTCGGGCTGCCAGCGGGCCGGGACCTCAAGTGCTGCGGCCAACCGGGCCTTGTACTCGGCCTTCGGGATCTCGACCGCGCCGAAGCGCGCCAGGTGGGTCGTCAGGAATTGCGTGTCGCACAGCACGTAGCCGCCCAGGCGCAGCCGCGCGACCAGATGCACCAGCGCGACCTTCGACGCGTCGGTGACGCGGGAGAACATGCTCTCCCCGAAGAAAGCCCCACCCAGGGCGACGCCGTAGAGGCCGCCGACCAGCCGGCCATCGAACCAGGTTTCGACCGAATGGGCGTAGCCCCGGCGGTGGAGGTCGAGGAACAGCCGCTCGATCTCCTCGTTGATCCAGGTGTCGGCGCGGCCCGGCGCGGGTTCGGCGCAGCCGCGAATGGCACCGGCGAAGTCGCGGTCAGCGGTCACGGTGAAACGCCCGGACAGGGCGGTGCGGCGCAGCCGCCGCGACAGATGGAAGCCGGCATCGAGCGGCAGCACGCCGCGCAGCGCCGGGTCCAGCCAGTACATGCGGTCCGACCCGCGGCTTTCGGCCATCGGGAAGACCCCGGCGGCATAGGCACGGAGCACCAGGTCGGGTGTCACCTCAAGCTGCCGGCGGCTCATGGACGAAGCCTGCACCAGCAGCGCGGCACGCGTCACTCCTCGTCGTCGTCGGGCGGGGCGACTGGCAGCATGGCGGTTTCCTTGGCCGTCAGCAGGGCGATGACGGTCTCGGTCCGCTCCACCCCGGCGCGGCGGCGGATATCCTGGGCGACGAAGGTTTCCAGTTCGCGTAGCCCGGCGGCGCGCAGCTTCAGCATGTAGGACCAGGGGCCGGACACGGCGTGGCATTCCAGCACGTGCTCCAGCGGCAGTACCGATTCGCGGAACTTCGGATCCTGCGCGCCCGCGCGGAGTGCCACAAAGACCCAGGCGAGCAGCGGGCAGCCCACCGCGGCGGGGTCGAGATCCGCCCGCCAGCCGCGAATCGTGCCGCGTTCCTCCAGCCGCTTGACGCGTTCCGCCGTGGCGGAGACCGACAGGCCGGCGACCTTGGCGAGTTCCGCCAGCCCCGCCGCACCGTCGTGCTGCAGCGCGACCAGGATGTTCCGGTCTATGCTGTCCATGACCGCATCCTATCCGGCGACGTGGCGGAATGAAACGCGAAATCGGGCGCGGGGTTTTACTGACGGTTCCCGCACGCCAGAATCAACGTGGCCCGAGGCATTCGCCTCGGGCCAGGAGCGCACGGCGCGACCGCGCCCAGACTGTCATCCGCCGCCAGCGCGGCAGTGCATGGCGCGAAGGCAAGCCGGCCGGATGGCCGCCGCCCGCCGTCTGAGGGTCAGATATAATATTCGGCCAGCGGCCGAAATCCGTTGAAGTTCTGCGACGCGTAGCTCGTGACATAGGCCCCGGTCGCCAGCAGTTCGACCCGGTCCCCGCTTTCGAGCGCCAACGGCAGCCGGTAGTTCGACTTCTCGTACAGCGTGTCGGTGCTGTCGCAGGTCGGCCCGGCAATGGTCACGGGGCCATCCGCGCCGCCGTCATGCGGCGTGCGGAAGGTGTATTTGATCGCCTCGCCCTCGGTCTCGGCCAGGCCGCCGAAGCGCCCGATGTCGAGATAGACCCAGCGCACCGGATCGTCCTTGCCCTTGCGGGAGACGAGCACGACCTCGGCGCTGACCACGCCGGCATCGCCCACCATGAAGCGGCCCGGCTCGATCAGCATCTCCGGCAGGTCGTTGCCGAAATGCCGGGTCATCGCACCCATGATCGCCATGCCGAAATCATCGATGCCGGGCACCTCGGCGCGGTAGCGCACCGGGTAGCCGCCGCCGAGATTCACCATGCGCAGCTTCACGCCGGCATCCTTGAGGTCGGTGAACAGCATGGCGACGCGCGCGATCGCCCCTTCATGGGCGGCCGTGCTGGTCTGCTGGCTGCCGACATGGAAGGAGATGCCATAGGGATCGAGGCCGAGCTCGCGGGCCTGCACCATCAGGTCGCGCGCCATGTCCAGCTCGCAGCCGAACTTGCGGCTGAGCGGCCATTCGGCGCCCTTGTTCTCGACCAGGATGCGGCAATAGACGCGCGCGCCCGGGGCGTGCTTCGCGATCTTCAGCAGCTCCGGCTCGCTGTCGAAGGCGAACATGGTCACGCCGGCCTCATGCGCAGCCTTGATGGCCGAGACCTTCTTGATCGTGTTGCCGTAGGAGATCGCCGACGGCGCCGCCCCGGCAGCGAGGCACGCCTCGATCTCCTCCCACGACGCAGCGTCGAAGGAGGAACCGAGGCCGGTCAGGCGCTCAAGGATCGGCGCGGCCGGATTGGCCTTCACCGCGTAATAGATGCGCGCGAGCGGCAGCACCTCATTCAAGCGGCGATAATTCTGCTCGACGCGATCCACATCGACCACGAGGCACGGCGTCGCGGGCACGGATTCGCGCAGGTACTCAGCGATCTTCGGCGTCATCGCCGCACACTCCAGGCTCCGGTGGGTCGCCTGTCACGGCGACGACCCAAGGTTGACGAAACGGTCGAACGAACCAGCGACCAAAGTGGGCCGCCCGGATGCCACCGGACGGGGTTGCCAGAACGCTTGACGTCGTTGCGTAAACCCTTTGGCCGGGACGGCCGGGGGCCAGAGGCACGTGCGTACTGCGTCTAGGGACGCGCATATAGGACCGGCGCGATCGGCCGCAAAGCGAAAAATCCGGCGGGGCCGAATTTTTTTCTCAAACCCGGCGTGATGCCCGGAAAGCGGCCAGGGGAGTTGCGAGGCGCCGGGTGTTTCGACCCGCAGGGGCTACGATTCGCAGGAACCTTGCCGGTCGTTCATGCGGGGTGCCAATCAGGCCGCCTCGGCCTGCGCGCCCGCATTCTCGTTCGCCGCGCGGCGCAGCGCCTGCTGGTAGCGGTCCCGCCGCCAGCACAGCAGCCGCCAGGCGCCCTTCGCGGCGATGTCCGACATACGCCCGCGCGGTTCCAGGCCGACCGTCTTGAAGATCATGCCCATCGCGCGTTCGATATGGCGGAAGCGGTAGAAGCCCATGGCCCGGCCCATGTAGCCGCTGATGCAGCGGTCATGGTTGTAGGGCACGTCCTCGCCCTCATTGCCGCAATGGAAGGCGTAGGCGAGCTCATCGTCCTCGCTTTCCCCGATGCGGCCGAGCGCGATGCGCAGCCGCTTCGGGAAGGACAGGTTCTCGCGCGCCAGGTAGCGCTTCATGTGGTCGTAGAACAGCTTGAAGTGGCGGTATTCATCCGCCGCGATCAGCCGGCAGACCTGCTTCAGCGCGGGCTCGTCGGTCGAGTCGCCAAGGGCCGAATAGTAGGAGGAGGTCCCCGTCTCCACCATGCAGCGCGCGATCAGTTCCCCGGTTCGGGACCCGCGGATCGAGGCATCGGCATCGAGCTGGATCTTGTAGCCGGCGCGGTAGCGCGCGAAGGCCGCCTGGAAGTTCCAGCCGGGATCGGCGATCTCGCCCCAGCGCCCCAGGGCATCGCCATGCTGGGTTTCCTCCACGCCCCAATGTTCGGCCGCGGCGCGGAAATCGGGGTCGTCGACGAAGACGCGGGTCAGATAGGTCACGTAGTCGGCGGCGTTGCGCTCCACCATCGCCGCCGCCTTCACCAGCGGGATGATCTGCGGATCGACCTTCGAGGGATCGAACTTGTCCCAACCCACCTCGTCGATATGCCAGTGCTTCATGCCTACCTCGCGCGCGGGTGGATCGGGACGGAGCGGAATGCCGTCACGGCATTCTGGTCCGGGCCATACCAGTTTCAAGACGGCCTGTCACAAACCGTTCGAGGCGCCAGGCAATGCCCGACGCCTCGCACTGGCCTTCGCAGGGAAATATGCCAGCGGCGTGGCGAAACCGCGCCACCCGAATCACGGTGCCGGCATCGGCACCGGCGGCCGCGTCAGGCCGCCTGGGCGGCGGCCAGCATGGCCCGGGCCGCGAGCAGGCGGGCCATGGCGGCGTCGCGCTTCTCGGGGGTTGCATCCTGGGCCTCGGCGAGCACCTTCTCGCATTCGGCGATGCGCGCCTCGGCATCGCCGCGGGACAGCGAGGCGACCGGCGTCGCTTCATCGGCGAGGATGGTGACGCGGGTCGGCGTCACCTCGGCGAAGCCGCCGGCGACATAGAGCTTCTCGGTTTCCTGCCCGTTCTCACGGACGGAGATCACCCCGCCGCGCAGCGCGACGATCATCGGCGCATGGCCGGGCAGCACGCCCATCTCGCCTTCGGCGGCGGGCAGCACGGCCATCTCCACCGGACGCGAGAGCAGCAGCTTCTCGGGGGAGACGAATTCGAGCTGGAAGGTGGCCATCGCAAACGCTCCCGAACCTACTGTGTAACAGGTGGGCCCGCGCAAACCGGGCACCGCCCTTGGAGGATCCGGCCGCACAGCGGCCGGCGCCGCCCATAAGACTTACCCCCAGGCGCGCCAGCGATGCGGCGGAAGCCAAGGCGGCCGGATGGCCGCCGCCCGGCGTCTGAGGGTCAACTAAAGAAGACGCCGCTCACGCGGCAGCCTTCAGTCCTTCTGCCTTCTTGGCGGCGTCTTCAATCGTGCCGACCATGTAGAAGGCGGCTTCCGGCAGGTGGTCGAACTCGCCCTTGCAGATGGCGGCGAAGGACCGGATCGTGTCCTCGAGCTTCACGAAGACGCCCGGGGAGCCGGTGAAGACTTCCGCGACATGGAAGGGCTGCGAGAGGAAGCGCTGGATCTTGCGCGCGCGCGCCACAACCAGCTTGTCCTCTTCCGACAGCTCGTCCATGCCAAGGATGGCGATGATGTCCTGCAGCGACTTGTAGGTCTGCAGGATCTTCTGCACTTCGCGGGCGGTGTTGTAGTGCTCCTCGCCCACGATGCGCGGGTCCATCGCGCGGCTCGTGGAGTCGAGCGGGTCCACCGCCGGGAAGATGCCTAGCTCGGCGATCGAACGGTTGAGCACCGTCGTCGCGTCAAGGTGCGCGAAGGAGGTCGCCGGCGCCGGGTCGGTCAGGTCGTCGGCGGGCACGTAGATCGCCTGAACCGAGGTGATCGAGCCCTTCTTCGTGGAGGTGATGCGTTCCTGCAGCGCGCCCATGTCGGTGGCGAGCGTCGGCTGATAGCCCACCGCCGAGGGGATGCGGCCGAGCAGCGCGGACACTTCCGCGCCCGCCTGAGTGAAGCGGAAGATGTTGTCGATGAAGAACAGCACGTCCTGGCCCTGCTCGTCGCGGAAGTATTCCGCGATGGACAGGCCCGACAGCGCAACGCGCGCGCGGGCGCCCGGCGGCTCGTTCATCTGGCCATACACCAGGGCCACCTTGGACCCTTCGGTGGTGCCTTCGCCGAGCTTGATGACGCCGGCGTCGCACATCTCGTGGTAGAGGTCGTTGCCCTCGCGGGTACGCTCGCCCACGCCGGCGAAGACGGACACGCCGCCATGCGCCTTGGCGACGTTGTTGATCAGCTCCTGGATGGTCACGGTCTTGCCGACGCCGGCGCCGCCGAACAGGCCGATCTTGCCGCCCTTCAGGTACGGGGCGAGCAGGTCGATGACCTTGATGCCGGTGACGAGGATCTCGGCGGAGGTCGCCTGCTCATCGAAGGACGGCGCATCGCGGTGGATGGTGTAGGACTTCTCAGCATGCACCGGGCCGCGCTCGTCGATCGGCTCGCCGATGACGTTCAGGATGCGCCCGAGCGTCGCCGGGCCGACCGGCACCATGATGCCCGCGCCGGTGTCCACCACCTCGGTCCCGCGAACCAGGCCGTCCGTGGTGTCCATGGCGATGCAGCGCACCGTGCGCTCGCCGAGGTGCTGCGCCACTTCGAGCACCAGCGTGCGGTCCTCGACCTTGGTGTGCAGCGCGTTCAGGATGTTGGGCAGGTCCTGCGGGAACTGCACGTCCACGACGGCGCCCAGCACCTGCGTGACCTTGCCGACGTTGTTCTTCATCGTGCTGTGTCCCTGCTCAAACGGCTTCGGCACCGGAGATGATCTCGATCAGCTCCTTGGTGATGTTGGCCTGGCGTGTGCGGTTGTAGTTGAGGGTAAGCTTGTTGATCATCTCGCCGGCATTGCGCGTGGCGTTGTCCATCGCCGTCATCTGGCTTCCGTAGAAGCCGGCGTTGGTCTCCAGGATCGCGCGGTAGATCTGCACGGCAAGGTTCTGCGGCAGCAGCGCGGCGAGGATCTCGTCCTCGGCCGGCTCGTATTCATAGAGAGCCTGCGGGCCGGCGGCCTCGCCTTCGGCCTGCTCCGGCACCGCGCCGGGGATCAGCTGCTGTTCCGAGGGAACCTGCGTGATCACGTTGCGGAAGCGGTTGTACACCAGCGAGCAGACGTCGAAGGCGCCGTCTTCCAGCAGCTCGGTGATCTGAGCCGCGATCTCGGCCGCGTCATCGAAACCGACGACCTTCTTCCCGGCGAAGGAGATCTCGCCCAGGAAGCGCGAGGCGAATTCCCGCTTCAGGAAGGTCGCGCCCTTGCGGCCGACGGCGAGGATCTTCACCGTCTTGCCCTGGCCCTCAAGCTCCCGGATGCGGGTGCGCGCGAAGCGGCCCACATTGGTGTTGAAGGCGCCGGCCAGGCCGCGATCGCCACTGACCACCACCAGCAGGTGCACGGAATCGCCGCCGGTACCGACCAGCAGACGCGGCGCGTCCGGCTGTCCCGCCACCGCAGCGCCGAGGGAAGCGAGCATGCGCTCCATTCGCTCGGCATAGGGGCGCGCGGCCTCGGCGCGCTGCTGCGCACGCCGCAGCTTCGCCGCCGCCACCATCTTCATTGCCTGCGTGATCTTGCGCGTGGATTTCACGCTGTTGATCCGCATGCGCAGGGCCTTGAGGCTCGCCATCTATGGCTCTCCGCGACCTGCCCGTATCAGCCGAAGGACTTGGCGAAGGCGTCGAGGAACGCCACCAGCTTGTCCTCGGTCGGCTTCTTGATCTCGCGGTCGTTGCGGATCGCCTCGACGATGCCCGGCTCGCGCACCTTGAGGTCGGCCAGCAGGCGGCGCTCGAACTCGCCGACCTGGGCGACCGTGATGCGGTCCAGATAGCCGCGCGTGCCGGCGAACAGCGAGATCACCTGCTCCTCGACCGGAACCGGCTTGTACTGCGGCTGCTTCAGCAGCTCGGTCAGGCGCGCGCCGCGGGCGAGCAGCGCCTGCGTCGTCGCATCGAGGTCCGAGGCGAATTGCGCGAAGGCGGCCATCTCGCGGTACTGGGCGAGCTCGAGCTTGATCTTGCCCGCGACCTGCTTCATCGCCTTGATCTGCGCGGCGGAACCGACGCGCGACACCGACAGGCCGACGTTCACCGCCGGGCGGATGCCCTTATAGAACAGCTCGGTCTCGAGGAAGATCTGGCCGTCGGTGATCGAGATGACGTTGGTCGGGATGTAGGCCGACACGTCGCCCGCCTGCGTCTCGATGACCGGCAGCGCCGTCAGCGAGCCCGCGCCGAAATCGTCGTTCATCTTCGCCGCGCGCTCAAGCAGGCGCGAGTGCAGGTAGAACACGTCGCCCGGATACGCCTCACGGCCCGGCGGACGGCGCAGCAGCAGCGACATCTGGCGGTAGGCGACGGCCTGCTTGGACAGGTCGTCGTAGAAGATGACCGCGTGCATGCCGTTGTCGCGGAAGAACTCGCCCATCGCGCAGCCCGAATAGGGCGCGAGGAACTGCATCGGCGCCGGGTCGGACGCCGTCGCGGCCACGATGATCGAATACTCGAGCGCGCCATTCTCCTCGAGCGTCTTCACCAGCTGGGCGACGGTGGAGCGCTTCTGCCCGACCGCGACATAGATGGTGTAGAGCTTCTTGGACTCGTCGCCCGACGCGTTGATCGGCTTCTGGTTGATGATCGTGTCCACGATCACCGCCGTCTTGCCGGTCTGGCGGTCGCCGATGATCAGCTCGCGCTGGCCGCGGCCGATCGGGATCAGGCTGTCGATCGCCTTGATGCCCGTCTGCATCGGCTCATGCACCGACTTGCGGGGAATGATGCCCGGCGCCTTCACCTCGACGCGGGTGCGCGTCACGTCGGTCAGCGGGCCCTTGCCGTCGATCGGGTTGCCGAGCGCGTCCACGACGCGGCCGAGCAGGCCCTTGCCGACCGGCACGTCCACGATCGAGCCGGTGCGGGAGACGGTGTCGCCTTCGCGGATGCCCTTGTCGTCGCCGAAGATCACGACGCCGACATTGTCGGCTTCGAGGTTCAGCGCCATGCCGCGCAGTCCGGCGCCGGGGAATTCCACCAGCTCGCCGGCCATCACGTTCTGCAGGCCATAGACGCGGGCGACGCCGTCACCCACGGTCAGCACGGTGCCCACCTCGGCGACATTGGCCTCGGCGTCGAACCCGGCGATCTGCTGCTTCAGGATCTCCGAGATTTCCGCGGGACGGATGTCCATATCAGGCGGCCCCCTTCATGGCGTACTGCAGGCGCTGCAGCTTGGATTTGATGCTGTTGTCGTAAAGGCGGGAACCGATCCGGACG
Organism: Roseomonas sp. SRI_022; assembly: GCF_057586215.1. Classification (NCBI taxonomy): domain Bacteria; kingdom Pseudomonadati; phylum Pseudomonadota; class Alphaproteobacteria; order Acetobacterales; family Roseomonadaceae; genus Roseomonas; species Roseomonas sp. SRI_022. The sequence goes on along the minus strand of NZ_JBYCZL010000027.1, from coordinate 39,906 downwards.
ATCAGCCCACCAAGAATGGACGTGTCGATGCTTTCGGACAGCCGCACGCCGGAATGGCCGGCTTCGGTCAGCCGGGCGACGATGGCCGCGCGCTGCGTGTCCGTCAGCGGATGGGCGGTCACAACCTCGGCCGTCTGCTGGCCGCGGCGTTCCGCGAGAAGCGCGCCGAAGGCCTGCGCCACGGCGGGAAGCTGCGACAGGCGGCGGTTGGTGATCATCACGCCGATCAGGTTGCGTACCTCGGCGCCAATGCCGGCGCGATCGAGGATGGCGAAGGCGCCGGCGCGCTGCTTCACCGCGTCAAGGCGCGGATCGGCGACGAAGTCGCGGAAGGTGGCATCGTCACGCCACAGGCCGAACAGGGCCTCGAGATCGGCGGCGATGCGGTCGAGCGCGCCGGGGTCGGCCTGGCGCTTGTCGTCGGCAAGGCCGAGCAACGCCTGCGCATAGCGCACGGGGGCACCCCCTGACTTGGGTGCGGAGGAGGCGGTCTGGATGGTCTCGGCGGCGGCCACGGGCGATCGCGGTCCTGTTTCTTGTTGGGAGCAGCGGCATACGACATGGCCGCGCGAGGAAGCCCCCGAGCGGCGGCGGGCGGATAACATAGGGATTGCCGCACCGCAACCGATCCCACCGCGATTTCGCGCCCCGCGGGTTGCGATTCCGCTCCGTCTGCCCATGGCGTCTGGACGCTCCGCCCGCCCCGCGCGAGGCTCCCCGGCCATAACCCAGGGGATCCGCCATGCTCGACAATCCGCCGCTGCTGACCATCCATCGCGGCCACAGGCGCCCCGACCCGGCCCTGGTCGAGGCTTTTCGCGGCGCCCAGACGTCCCATCTGGCCGATGCGATGGATGGGCGCGGGGCACTGGATTACCGGATCAAGCCGATGGACCCGGACAATGCGGCCTTCGCCGGTCCGGCGCTGACCGCCCTGTCGTACCCGGCGGATGTGGTGGGCGTCTTCGGCGCCCTGGCGGAGGCACAGCCCGGCGACGTCGTCGTCGTCGCCAATGACGGCTACACCGGCACGGCGGTGGTCGGCGACATCGTCGCGGGCATGATGAAGAACAAGGGCATCGCGGCCTTCGTGACCGATGGGCTGGCGCGCGACCGCGGCGGCATTGTCGCCGCCGGGATGCCGCTGTTCGCCGCAGGCATCAATCCTGCCTCCCCCGCCGCGAACGGCCCAGGAGTGGTCGGCGCGCCGGTCACGGTGGGCGGACAGCATGTCCGGCCCGGGGATATCATCGTCGGCGATGCGGATGGGGTGGTGGTGGTGCCGCTCGACCGCGCAGCGGCCGTGCTGGAGCGGCTTCAGGCGATCCGCAAGGCGGAAGCCGCGACCATGGCGCGAGTCGAAGCGGGCCTGACCGAGACCGACCGCATCCGCGAGCTCGTCGCTTCGGCGCGCATCATCGGCCCGTGAGCGGGTCCCACAGCGGCATGCCGAGCAAGGCCGCGGCCAGGATCAGGCCGTAGGCGGCGCGGCGGAAGGCGGTCTCGCTGGCCAGGCCGAACAGCGCCGACCCGCCCCACAGCCCGGCTGCGTAGGCCGGCCCCGCTGCCAGGGCGAGCCACAGGCCGCTCCAGCCGAACAGCCCGCGCCAGGCGAAGGCCGCGACGATGGCCGCCGTCAGGATGGCGAAATACAGGTTCATGCTGGCGCGCAGCACGCGGGCGGTGGCGCTGCGCCCCAGCCACCAGACTGCCGGCGGCACGCCTCCCAGCATCGCCGCCCCGCTCATCACCCCGCCCAGCGCGCCGACACCGAGGGTCAGCGGCACCTTCTCCGGCCCGCGATACCGCCAGCCGGAAGCCAGCAGCGCGACCGCGGCGAGCACCAGCCCCGTCAGCCCCCAGCGCAGCGTCACCGGGTCGCTATGCGCCAGGACCATGCTGCCCAACGGTACGGCGAGGATCGCGCCGACCGCCATCACCGCGACCTCCCGCCGGGCCGCATAGGCCCAGGCGCCGGGCAGGAACACCAGGCAGGACACCGTCTCGAGCAGCGCCAGCACCGGGATCGCGGCGCGCGGCCCGACGGCGGCGGACGCCAGCGGCACGAAGACCAGCGCCGCGCCGAAGCCGGAGAAGCCCCGCGACAGGCCGCCGGCCAGCGCCGCCACGGCGATGCCGGCAAGCGCGCCCAGGGGCGGCAGGTGGGTCAGCAGATACTCCATGGTTGCAGCCTCCGGCGCCCCGGGCACCACGTCCAGGGCGCGGCGGACATGGCCGGGCTGCGGTTGTCGCCTGACTTGGCGCGGGCTACAGCGGGCGCGCCATGACCCCTCCCCCGGACGCCATGTCCGCCGCCGCGGACGCGTTCCCGACCTCCGCCCGGACCGAAGGCCCGTTGCCCGCGCTGCGCGCGCGCATCGCCGCGGGCGCCATCGCGGCCGACCCGGCGCAGGAACTCGCCGCCGAGAAGCTGCAGGACCTGTGGCGCCGCACCCGCGGCTACGACCCCAAGGTGGAACCGCCGGAGACCGGCGGCTTCCTCGGCCGCTTCTTCCGCCGCAAGGCGGTGGAGGAGGCACCGTCGGACGCACCGCTCGGCCTTTACCTGGTCGGCGAGGTCGGTCGCGGGAAGTCCATGCTGATGGACCTGTTCTTCGCCTCGGCCGATGTGGCGCGGAAGCAGCGGCTGCACTTCCATCAGTTCATGCAGCAGGCGCACCGGCGCATCCATGCCTGGCGGAAGGAACACGGCGACACCGCGGACCCCATCCCGCCGCTCGCCGATTCGATCGTCGCCGAGGCGGCGCTGCTGTGCTTCGACGAGTTCCAGGTCCACGACATCGCGGATGCGATGATCCTCGGCCGGCTGTTCGAGGCGCTGTTCGCGCGCGGCGTGGTGGTCGTCGCGACCTCGAACACCGAACCGGACAACCTGTTCAAGGGCAAGCCGGGACGCGACGCCTTCCTGCCCTTCATCGCCATGATCAAGAAGCGGATCGAGGTGCTGCACCTCGAATCGGCGCGCGACTACCGGCGCGAGCGCATCCGCGGCCTGCCGACCTGGCATGTGCCGCCCGACGGCCGCGCCGAACGCGCGCTGGACGCCGCCTTCGCCGAGTTGACCGGAGACACGCCCGCCGCGCCGACGAAGCTGACCCTGCTCGGCCGCGCGGTGGAGGTGCCGCAGGCCGCGCGCGGTGTCGCGCGCTTCGACTTCAACGACATCTGCGGCAGGCCGCTCGGCCCGGCCGACTACCTGGCGGTGGCGACGCATTTCCACACCATCGTGCTGGATGGCATCCCCCGGCTCGGTCCGGAGAATTTCGACAAGGCGCGCCGCTTCATCACGCTGATCGACGCGCTGTACGAGCACCGGGTGAAGCTGGTCGCCAGCGCCGAGGACTATCCCGACCGGCTGTATGAGCGCGGCGAGAACGCCGCGATGTTCGAGCGCACCGCCTCGCGCCTCGTCGAGATGCAGTCACAGGACTACCTGGCGCTGCCGCACCTGACCTGAGTATCGGCGCTGACCGTTGCGTCAACGAGTCAAGTGACCAGCCTCACGCTTCCGGCTTCCCCTGTGCCGGATCGGCCCCTAAGGTGCCGCCGCCCTGAAATACCATGAAACAGCTGGAGAGGTGATTCGCATGCGGCTTCTGGCGACCGCCCTGTTTGCCCTCACCGCCCTGGCCTGGACCGCCGCCCCGGCGGATGCCCGCAGCCGGACCCAGCAGGCACAGGCGCAGAGCCGGACGGCAGCGACACCCGCGGCGCGCCCCGCCAGCACCCAGACCACCCGCGCCACCGCCGCCCGCCGGTCTGCCGCGCCGGAGCGCCAGGCCGCCTCGCGTGGCGCTGCTCCCCGCCAGACGGCGAACCGCAGCGCCGGCACGCGGTCCCGCCAGCAGGCCGCGGTGGCCTGCCGAGGGCGCAACTGCGGGTCGGCTCCGCGGCAGGTGTCCTGGCAGTCGGGACTCGCGCCGGCTACCAATGCGCAGGCGCAGGCCTGCCCGGCCGGCACCCTGGCCACCCTCGCACGGGGCCATGCCGATATCGTGCGCTGCATGCCTCTCTGAGCGGCAAAGCGCCGCCGTACCGGGCCTGACGGGCGTCCCAGCATGCCTTGCCGCCGCGCGGGCCAGGGAGTAGGTAGCGGCGCTTTTCCGCACTGCACCACATCCCCCAAGGAAGTCCCATGGCCCGCAAGAAGATCGCGCTGATCGGCGCCGGCAACATCGGTGGCACGCTCGCGCACCTGATCGGTCTCAAGGAACTCGGTGACGTCGTGATGTTCGACGTCTTCCCGGGCGTCGCCGCGGGCAAGGCGCTCGACATCATGCAGTCCGGGCCGGTGGACGGCTTCGATTCCGCGATGGCGGGCACGGGCGACTATGCCGCGATCGCCGGGTCGGACGTGGTGATCATCACCGCCGGCTTCCCGCGCATGCCGGGCATGAGCCGCGACGACCTGGTGTCCAAGAATGCCGGCGTGATCGCGCAGGTCGCCGAGGGCGTGAAGCAGCATTGCCCGAACGCCTTCGTCATCGTCATCACCAACCCGCTCGACGCGATGGTGTGGGTGTTCCGCGAGAAGTCGGGCCTGCCCGCGAACAAGGTGGTCGGCATGGCCGGCGTGCTGGATTCCAGCCGCTTCCGCCTGTTCCTGGCGCAGGAGTTCAACGTCTCGGTCGAGGACGTGACCGCCTTCGTGCTCGGCGGCCATGGCGACACGATGGTGCCGCTGACCCGTTATTCCACCGTCGCCGGCATCCCCGTCCCCGACCTGATCAAGATGGGCTGGACGACGCAGGAGAAGATCGACGCCATCGTGACCCGCACTGCCAATGGCGGCGGCGAGATCGTGAAGCTGCTCGAGAAGGGCTCCGCCTTCTACGCCCCGGCGGCGTCGGCCATCGCGATGGCCGAGTCCTACCTGAAGGACAAGAAGCGCGTGCTCCCCTGCGCCGCCTGGCTGACCGGCCAGTATGGCGTGAAGGACCTGTATGTCGGCGTGCCGGTGGTGATCGGCGAAGGCGGCGCCGAGCGGATCGTCGAGATCGAGCTGAACGCCACCGAGAAGGCGGCCTTCGACAAGTCCTGCGGCGCGGTGCGGGAACTGATCGACGCCTCCAAGAAGCTGGTGGGCTGACCCACCCCGGGCCCGGCGGCGACGCCGGGCCCTTTTCCTGTCTGCGCCCTTAAGGGGAACCCGGCATGAACATCCATGAATACCAGGCGAAGGAACTGCTGCGCCGCTACGGCGTCGCCGTCCTCGACGGCCACGTGGCCTGGACAGCCGAGGAGGCCGAGAAGGCCGCCCAGGCCCTGCCGGGTCCCGTCTATGTGGTGAAATCGCAGATCCATGCGGGTGGCCGCGGCGCCGGGCGCTTCAAGGAAGACCCGAACGGCAAGGGCGGCGTGCGCGTCGTCAAGTCGATCGCTGACGCGAAGGCCGCGGCCGACGCCATGATCGGCAAGACGCTGGTCACCAAGCAGACCGGCGAGCACGGCAAGGTCGTCTCCCGCGTCTATGTGGAAGATGGCTGCGACATCAAGCGCGAGCTCTATCTCGGCCTGCTGGTCGATCGCGACACCTCGCGCGTGACCATCATGGCCTCGACCGAAGGCGGGATGGAGATCGAGGAGGTGGCCGAGCACCACCCCGAGAAGATCCTCAAGGTCGCGGTGGACCCGGCCGCGGGCATCTCCGGCTTCCACTGCCGCAAGCTGGCCTTCGGGCTGGGCCTGACCGGCAAGCAGGTCGGCTCCTTCACCAAGTTCGTGACGTCGCTGTACGGCGCCTTCCTCGAACTCGACTGCATGATCGTCGAGATCAACCCGCTGGTCGTGACCGGCGCGGGCGACATCGCGGCGCTGGACGCCAAGGTGTCCTTCGATGACAGCGCGCTGTACCGCCACAAGGACCTCGAAGCGCTGCGCGACGACAGCGAGATGGACCCGAAGGAACTGGACGCGGTCAAGAACGACCTGAACTACGTCGCTCTCGACGGCGAGATCGGCTGCATGGTGAACGGCGCCGGGCTTGCCATGGCGACGATGGACATCATCAAGCTGTACGGGTCTTCGCCGGCGAACTTCCTCGATGTCGGCGGCACGGCGAATGCCGCGCGCGTCACCGAGGCGTTCCGCATCATCACCTCCGATGCCAACGTCAAGGCGATCCTGGTCAACATCTTCGGCGGCATCGCCAAGTGCGACATGATCGCCGAGGGCATCGTCGTCGCCAGCAAGAACCTGTCGCTGAAGGTGCCGCTGGTCGTGCGCCTCGAAGGCACCAATGTGGAACTCGGCAAGAAGATCCTCGCCGAATCCGGCCTTGCCATCATCCCCGCCGACAACCTGGCCGACGCCGCGCAGAAGGTTGTCGCCGCCGTGAAGAAGGGGGCCTGAGCCATGGCCGTCCTCGTCGACAAGAACACCCGCGTCATGACCCAGGGCTTCACCGGGGCCCAGGGCACTTTCCACGCGTCGCAGGGCATCGCCTACGGCTCGACCTATGTCGGCGGCACGACGCCCGGCAAGGGCGGCACGATGCATCCGGAACTGAACCTGCCGGTCTTCGACACGGTGGCCGAATGCGTCGCGAAGACGCAGGCGAATGCCTCGGTGATCTATGTCCCTGCGCCCTTCGCGGCGGATGCGATCCTGGAAGCGATCGACGCCGAATTGCCGCTGATCATCTGCATCACCGAGGGCATCCCGGTGCTCGACATGGTGAAGGTGAAGCGCGCGCTGTCCGGTTCGAAGTCGATCCTGGTCGGGCCGAACTGCCCGGGCGTGATCACGCCGGAAGCCTGCAAGATCGGCATCATGCCCGGCCACATCCACAAGCGTGGTTCGGTCGGCGTGGTCTCGCGCTCCGGCACCCTGACCTATGAGGCGGTGGCGCAGACGACGGCCGCGGGCCTCGGCCAGTCCACCTGCGTGGGCATCGGCGGCGACCCGGTGAAGGGGATGGACTTCATCGACGTGCTGGAGCTGTTCCTGAAGGACGACGAGACCAAGTCGATCGTCATGATCGGCGAGATCGGCGGCCAGTCCGAGATCAAGGCGGCGGAATACCTGAAGTCCGAGAATTTCGGGCCGGGCAAGCCGAACAAGCCGGTGGTCGGCTTCATAGCGGGCGCGACCGCCCCTCCGGGCCGCCGCATGGGCCATGCCGGTGCCGTCATCTCGGGCGGCAAGGACACCGCGGCGGCGAAGATGGAAGCCATGGCCGCCGCCGGCATCCATGTCGCCGACAGCCCCGCCGCGCTGGGTTCGACCATGGTGCGGGCGCTGAAGGGCTGAATTGCCCGGCAGGCCTTTGGGCTGCCATGAAACGGCCGCACCGCCTATATTAAGGACCGCTGCCGCACCCTGAAGACAGGGGCGGCAGCGACCCGTATCCAGACCAACAGAGCGTGACCCCCGGCGGCGCTGCCTGCCGGCACGGAGACATACGATGGCCGGAGTGGACATCCTCGCGACCGCGATGACGGGGGCGAATGCCGCCTATCTCGCGGATCTCTACGCCCGCTGGGCCGAACGGCCCGACAGCGTCGACGCCTCCATGGCCGAGCTTTTCGCCGCGCTGAACGATGAGGCACGGTCGGTGCTGACGGATGCCACCGGGGCATCCTGGGCCCCGCGCCTGCGCGGCGCCTTCGGCCCGGAACCCGAGAAGCCCGCTGCGCCGAAGGGTGCGAAGCCCGCCGCTGCGACGGACCCCGAGGCCACCCGCCGCGCCGTGCTCGACAGCCTGCGCGCGCTGATGCTCATCCGCTCCTATCGCGTGCGCGGCCATCTTGAAGCGCAGCTCGATCCGCTCGGCCTGACCAAGCCCAAGCCGCATCCCGAGCTCGACCCCAAGACCTACGGCTTCACCGAAGCCGACATGGACCGCCCGATCTTCCTCGACATGGTGCTGGGGAAGGAAACGGCGAACCTCCGCGAGATCATCGCGATCTGCCGCGCCTCCTATTGCGGGTCGATCGGCGTCGAGTTCATGCACATCCAGGACCCCGACCAGAAGTCCTGGATCCAGCGCCGCATCGAAGGCGCGCCCTGGCTCACCGCCTTCGATCCCGCTGCCAAGAAGCAGATCCTGCAGGAACTGACCGAGGCCGAGGGCTTCGAGGCCTTCTGCGCGCGCAAATATGTCGGCACCAAGCGCTTCGGCCTGGAAGGCGGCGAGTCCACCATCCCGGCGATCGAAGCGGTGATCGAGACCGCGGCGAAGGACGGCGTCAACGAGATCGCGATCGGCATGGCCCATCGCGGCCGTCTGAACGTCCTCGTCAACGTCGTGAAGAAGCCCTTCGTGCAGGTCTTCTCCGAGTTCAAGGGCGTCGGCGCCAACCCTGACGACGTGCAGGGGTCGGGCGACGTGAAGTACCACCTCGGCACCTCGGTCGATGTCGAGATCGGCGGTCGCACGGTCCACCTCTCGCTGCAACCCAACCCCTCGCATCTCGAAGCGGTGAACCCGGTCGTCGCGGGCAAGGTGCGCGCGCGGCAGGACATGGCGGGCGACACCAAGACCCGCCGTTCCGTGATGGGCATCCTGCTGCATGGCGACGCGGCCTTCGCCGGCCAGGGCGTGGTGTATGAGACGCTGGCGATGAGCCAGCTCATCGGCTACCGCACCGGCGGCACCATCCACATCATCACCAACAACCAGATCGGCTTCACCACGGTGCCGGTGCATGCCTATTCGGGCCTCTACTGCACCGATGTCGCCAAGGCGATCCAGGCGCCGATCCTGCATGTGAACGGCGACGATCCCGAAGCGGTGGTGTTCTGCGCCCGCATGGCGGCCGAATACCGCATGCAGTTCGGCGCCGATGTCGTGCTCGACATCGTCTGCTACCGGCGCCACGGCCACAACGAAGGCGACGAGCCGGCCTTCACCCAGCCGATCATGTACAACCGCATCAAGGAGATGCGCACGACGCGCACGCTCTATGCGGAACGCCTCGCGCGCGAAGGCAGCCTGCCCGCCGAGGGTTCGAAGGCGATGTTCGACGCCTTCAACGCGACGCTCGAGGACGCCTACCAGGCCGCCCAGTCCTTCAAGCCGAACAAGGCGGATTGGCTGGAAGGGCATTGGACGGGCCTGAAGTCCGCCACCGCCGGCGAGGATGTCGAGAAGCTGCATGAGACGGCCGTCGCGCTCGACACGCTGCGCGAGGTCGGCGACGCGCTCGCCCGCGTGCCGCAGGGCTTCGGCGTCAACCCGAAGGTCGCCCGCCAGCTCGAGGCCAAGAAGCAGGCGATCGATACCGGCGAAGGCATCGACTGGGCGACCGGTGAGGCGCTCGCCTTCGGCACGCTGCTGCTGGAAGGCCATCGCGTGCGCCTGTCGGGTGAGGACGTGCAGCGCGGCACCTTCAGCCACCGCCACGCCTACCTGATCGACCAGCAGACCCAGGCCGAATACGTCCCGCTGAACAACATCCGCGCCGGCCAGCCGAAGTTCGAGGCGTTCAACTCGCTGCTCGCCGAGTTCGGCGTGCTTGGCTACGACTACGGCTACACCCTGGCCGACCCGCATACGCTGGTGCTGTGGGAAGGCCAGTTCGGCGACTTCGCCAACGGCGCGCAGGTCATCATCGACCAGTTCATCGCCTCGGGCGAGACGAAGTGGCTGCGCATGTCGGGCCTCGTGATGCTGCTGCCGCATGGCTATGAGGGCCAGGGGCCGGAGCATTCCTCCGCACGGCTCGAGCGCTATCTGCAGCTCTGCGCCGAGCGCAACATGCGGGTCTGCAACTTCACGACGCCGGCCAACTACTTCCACGCGCTGCGCCGCCAGCTGAAGGCGAATTACCGCAAGCCGATGGTGCTGATGACGCCGAAGTCGCTGCTGCGGCACAAGCTGGCAGTCAGCAGCCTCAGCGAATTCGGTCCCGGGAGCGCCTTCCGCTACGTGATCCCCGAGACCGACGCGATCGCGCCGGAGGAGAAGGTGAAGCGCGTCGTGCTCTGCACGGGCAAGGTCTATTACGACCTGCTGCAGGAACGCCGCGACAAGGGCATCGACGATGTTGCCATCGTGCGTATCGAACAGATGCACCCCTTCCCGGCCACCAGCCTGGCCAAGGCGCTGGCACCCTACAGGAACGCCGAGGTGGTCTGGTGCCAGGAGGAGCCCGAGAACATGGGTGCCTGGACCTACATGGACCGGCGCATCGAGCAGGTGCTGAAGGCGCTCGACATCAAGGCGAAGCGGCCCGACTTCGTGGGCCGTGAAGAAGCGGCGAGCCCGGCCACGGGCCTCGCCAGGATCCACCAGCAGCAGCAGGAAGCCCTGGTGCGCGCGGCCCTCGGGCTGTGACCGCGCGCCGCGCAGACAACGGACGGCAGACATGACCGAAATCCTCGTTCCCACGCTCGGCGAGAGCGTTTCCACCGCCACCGTCGCGCGCTGGCTGAAGAAGGCCGGCGAGGCAGTCGCTGCCGACGAGCCGCTGGTGGAACTCGAGACCGACAAGGTGACGGTGGAGGTCAACGCGCCATCCGCCGGCGTGCTGGAGGCGATCGCCGTCGCCGAGGGTGCGGAAGTCGTGCCTGGTTCGGTGCTGGGGTCCATCGCCGCCGGCGGTGCCGCCGCCGTGGCGAAGCCCGCCGCCGCACCGCAGCCCGTCGCCGCCGCCCCCGCCACGCCGCAGGTCGAGACGCCGCGCGCGGCCTCGGGCCCGGTCGCGGTGCCGGGCACCTCCGCCCACGCCCCCCTGCCCGCCGCAGCGAAGATGATGGCCGAGGCCGGCACGACGGCCGCCGCGGTCGGCGCCGGCACGGGCAAGGACGGGCGCATCACCAAGGGGGACGTGCTCGACTACCTCGCGCGCCCGGCCCCTGCCGCGGCCGCCCCCGCCGCGCCGAAGGCGCCCCGCGCGCTGGAGGAAGGCGAGGAGCGCGTGAAGATGACGCGCCTGCGCGCAACCATCGCGCGCCGCCTGAAGGAAGCGCAGAACACCGCCGCCATGCTGACCACCTTCAACGAGGTGGACATGGGCGCGGCGATGGCGCTGCGCGCGGAATACAAGGACGCCTTCGAGAAGAAGCACGGCGTGAAGCTCGGCTTCATGTCCTTCTTCGTGAAGGCCTGCGTCGCCGCGCTGAAGGAATTCCCGGCGGTCAATGCCGAGATCGCCGGCGACGAGATCGTCTACAAGAACTTCGTCCATATGGGCATCGCGGTGGGCGGTCCGTCCGGCCTGGTCGTGCCGGTGGTGCGCCACGCCGACACCCTGTCCTTCGCCGAGATCGAGAAGACCATCGGCGCGTATGGGAAGAAGGCGCGCGACGGCGCGCTGAAGCTCGATGAACTGGCTGGCGGATCCTTCACCATCACCAATGGCGGCATCTACGGCTCGCTGATGTCGACGCCGATCCTGAATCCGCCGCAGTCGGGCATCCTCGGCATGCACAAGATCCAGGACCGCCCGATGGCCGTCGGCGGGAAGGTCGAGATCCGGCCGATGATGTACATCGCGCTGTCCTACGACCACCGCATCGTGGACGGGAAGGAAGCCGTGTCCTTCCTCGTGCGCGTGAAGGAGAGCATCGAGGATCCGCGCCGGCTGATGCTCGATATCTGATCTGGTCGGCCGCCGCAGGCGGCCGTTCGTAGATCCCTCAGACGGCGGGCGCGGCCCATCCGGGCCGCTTGCCTTCGCGCCCTGCGCTGTTGCGCCGGGGGCGAGGGCTGGTTGGGGTGCGTTCGCGCCTCGCGCTCGTGGATCGCGGCATGGCCGCGGTCCTGGGCGGCCACCGCCGTTCGTCTGACGCCGGCTGCCCGACGAGGGCCGCCTTCGCGTTTCCCGTGGCGCGCGCCCTGCGCGCCGCACCATCGTCACAAGCAGGAGGACCCATCATGCGCAGCCGGGAAGGCCAGTTTTCCGACGCACGTCCCATCCAGCGCAGCCGCGCGGAGAAGGAGAAGCTGCTCCGCGAACTCAAGGACACGCTGGCGGGGCTGAAGCCGCACGCCGTTTCAATGCGGACCACGCTGCAGGCCCGCATCAAGGAGCTGGAAGCGGAGATCGCGGCGAACGCCCGCTGACGCCACGCGGGACCGGGTGGCGGCAATGCCGTCCATCCGGTGCCGCGCGGGACTGTGAAGCACTTCAGCGCGCCATGGCGCATCCAGACGCACACTCCGGCCGTAGGCCTTCCGAAGGGCACGGAGGACGCCATGGCTTTCCATGCAGGACGCATCGCGCTCATCGCGATGCTGGCTGCCGCACCGCTATTCGGGGCAGCCGCCAATCAACTCGCCGGCACGTGGCGCGCGACTCAAGGCGGCGAATCGGTTGAGATCACCCTCTCGCCAGACGGTGCCTTCGCGCGCCGTGATCGTGGGCCGCGCGGGTCCGAAATGACCGTCACCGGCCGCTGGTCGCTGTCGGAGTCGGGCTCCTGGCTGCGACTGACGGTTGAGGATTGGGCCCCGCGCCGCGCCTGCGGCCTGTTCGGCTGCACGGATATCCGCATGCTGCCGGGCGAGACCTATCGCTACCTGCTGCCGGATGGCGACCATCTGGTGCTCGAGGACCCGGGCGGGCGCACCGAATACCGGCGGGCGGGCTGAGCCATGGCCTGCATCGGCACCCCCTCCGAGGCAGCCATCGCCCTCGGGATCGACCGCGAACAGGGCCGCGCCGGCTTCGGCGCGCTGCTCGCACGCGCGGATCTCTCCCCGGCCGCCGCGGCCGAGTTGCGCCGCCGCTACGACGAGCCGCACCGCGCCTATCACGACGCGGCGCATGTTGGGCTGCTGTGGCTACGCCACCTGATGCATGGCGGCGATCCGGGCGATCGTGGCCTGGCGCTGGCGATCCTGTTCCACGACGCGGTCTACGACCCGCTCTCCCGGTTCAATGAGGCGGAGTCGGCCGCCCTGGTCGCGAAGCTGGTGCCGGGGGACACCGCCTGGGTCCAGGCGGCGATCCTCGCCACCGCCGACCACCTCGCCTATGCGGGGGAGGATTGCCGCGTGCTGCGGTTGCTCGACCTCGACCTGACGCCGCTCGCCGAGACGCCGGAGGTCTTCGCCCGCAACACCGCCCTGCTGCGGCGCGAATACGCCACGGTGGCGGAACCCGCCTGGCGGGTCGGCCGGCGGCAGGTGCTGGCGCGCTTCCTGGCGGCCAAGCGGCTGTTCCGTACCCGCCTCGCCACCATCTACGAGGCGCCGGCACGCGCCAACCTGGCGGCCGAGGTCTCGGCGCTGTCCGAGGCCGCCTGAAGCGGGGCGGCGTCACGCCTCCCCGGGCAGCGCCACCACCAGCCACCCACGGCCATCCATCCGCGCGACATCGCCGGCCAGCAACAGCACGGTGGTGGTGTCGCTCTCGATGATCGCAGGGCCGGAAACCTCCTGGCCCGATGCCAGGGCGGCGAAGTCGAAGACCGGCAAATCCTGCCCATTGCCATCCAATCGCGCGCGGCGCGTCGCGAAGGGTGCGGCGGCGGCGCGGCCGGTGGAGGCTTCCGGCGCCGACATCGGCGGCAGCCGGCCGATCACCGCGAGGCGGGCATTGACCAGCACCACCTCCTCCTCGCGGAGCGCGTAGGTGAACAGGCCCTCATGCCGGGCGTGGAAGGCATCGGTGACACGCTGTGTCAGCCCGGGCGCGTCCCAGTCCACATCCTCGAGCGGCACGGCGATCTCGAAGACCTGCTCGCCATAGCGCATGTCGGCGGCACGCTTCGTCTCGACCGCGCCGCCGAACCAGGACGCGACGCGGGCGCGGCCCTCCTGTTCCAGCCCGGCCCAGATGGTGTGCAGCGTGGCATCGTCGGGCACGCCGCCGGTACCGAGCTCGCTGCGTGCCATCTCATACCGCAGGTCGGTGTGCAGCATGCCCCACGCCGACAGGCCGGCGGCGAAGACCGGCACGGCGACGCGCCGCATGCCGAGCTCCCGCGCCACCGCCGAGGCATGCAGCCCCGCGGCCCCGCCGAAGGCGAGCAGCGTGAAGTCGCGCGGATCGACGCCGCGGCGAACGGTCGCGACACGGATGCCATCGGCCATGCGCACATTGGCGAGGCGATGCACGCCTTCCGCCGTCGCCATGGCATCGAGGCCGAGCGTCGCTCCCAGTCGCTCGAAGGCCACGAGCGCGCCGTCGCGATCGAGCCTGCGCGCACCACCCAGGAAGTTGTCCGGATCGAGATAGCCCAGCACCAGATTGGCATCCGTCACCGCTGGTTCCGTGCCGCCCTGGCCATAGGCGACCGGCCCCGGCACCGCCCCGGCGCTACGCGGGCCAACCTGCAGCGTGCCACCTGGTCCGACATGGCCGATCGATCCGCCGCCGGCACCCAGCGTCACGATGTCGAGGCTTTCGAGCGCGATGCGTTCGCCCGCGACAGTGCGGCCGCGGCCGAGCGCGGCCTCCCCATCTTGCACCAGCGCGATGTCGGTGGAGGTGCCGCCAACGTCGAAGGTGATGAGGTCATCGCCGAGGCCCCGTTCGGCCAGCGCCACGCCGGCCGCGACGCCGCCCGCCGGGCCGGACAGCGCGGTGCCGGCGGCGAGGCGCGCGGCTTCCTCGACCGGTGCGACGCCGCCATGCGACAGGATGACGAAGACCGGCCCGTTGTAGCCGGCGTCCGCCAGGCGCCCGCGCAGACGCGCGAGGTAACGCGAGACGATCGGCCCGACATAGGCGTTCACGCAGGCGGTCGAGAAGCGCTCGAACTCCTTGATCTGCGGCAGCACCTCCGCCGATGTCGTCACGAAGACGCCGGGCAGCGCGGCGCGCACCGCCTCGGCCGCCGTGCGTTCATGGGCGTCGTCGCGCCAGGAATGCAGGAAGCAGATCGCCACCGCCTCGACCGCTTCGGCCTTCAGCGTGGCGATGGCGGCGTCGAGCGAGGCGCGATCGAGCCCCGCCTCCACCCGTCCATCGGGGCGGATGCGTTCGCGCACCGGCAGGCGCAGCCGGCGCGGCACCAGCGCGGGCGCGGCCGGCAGGCGCAGATCGTAGCGGTCGGGCTTGAGGCCCTCGCGCATCTCGATGACGTCGCGATGGCCTTCCGTGGTCAGCATCGCGACCTTGGCACCCTTGCGTTCCAGCAGGGCGTTGGTGGCGACGGTGGTGCCGTGGACGATGCGCTCGGTGCGCGCCAGAAGGTCCGGCAGCGCGAGGCCCAGCCGATCCGCCAGCACGGCGAGGCCGTTCACCACGCCCTCGCTCTGGTCAGCCGGCGTGCTCGATGCCTTGGCGAGCGTCGTCGTGCCGTCCGCCGCCACGCAGACCACGTCGGTGAAGGTGCCTCCGACATCGACGCCAATGCGGAAGCTTTGCTGGCGCGACCGATTCAGATCTCCGCGCCCATCGGCGCTCCGATCATCGGGCGCGCTCACAGCAGGCCCTCCGCCGCATCGCGCGCCCGCGCCGCCGGATCGCGCTTCTCCGGCGGCCCCCATCCGCCGCCGCCGCCGGCGCGGACATGCAACACGTCGCCAGGCGCGAGCGGAATGCCGACTTCCTTGGTGCGCAGGTCGCGCGAGGTGCCATCGGCGCGATCCAGCGTGTAGTGGTGCGGAGCCGCATCCTTGCCGCCCAGCATCCCCGCCGCGCCATAGCGCACGCCGTCGCCCGCGGTATTCGCGACCGCCGGGCCGTCCGTCTCCAGCCGCATCAGCAGTTCGCCGCCGAGGCCCCCACGATAGGTGCCATCCCCCGCGCTGCCGGGGCGGAATTCGTGCTTGGCGAAGAACAGCGGGAAGCGGGCTTCCGCCATTTCCACGCTGCCGAATTTCAGCCCGCCGGCCGAATGCCATTCCCCCGCCGTGGACCAGCCATCGCCCTGCGAGGACCCGCCGCCGCCAGGGCGGGCATGGAACAGGTGCCACACGAAGGACCGGCCCGGCCGCCGCGCATCGCTGCCCTTGATCGCGATGCGGAAGCGCCGTCCCCAGCCGCCCATCGCACGTTCGGGGCAGGCATTCGCCAAGGCCTTCACCACGGCCTCGCAGATCTCGTTGGAGCAGTGGGAGGTGCACATCGTCACCGGCGCGCCCTCGCGCGGCAGCACGATGGTGCCTTCCTTGGCAATGATCTCGATGGGGCGGAAGCAGCCGTCATTCTTCGCGACCTCCGGATCCAACAGGAAGGCGATCGCCATGCGCACCGCGCTCGCCGTGTTGGGCCAGGAGGAATTGAGGAAGGAGGGAACCTGCGGATCGGACTCCGACAGATCCACCACGATGGAATCGCCAGACTTCGTCACCGTCGCGCGGATGCCGATATCCTCGTGCCCGAAGCCGTCATCGTCGAGGAAGGCCTCGCCCTTCCAGGTGCCGTCCTTCCAGGATGCGATGATGCGCCGCGCATGTGCCTCGGAGAGTGCAAGGATCGCCGCGACCGCGGCTTGCGTCTCGTCCGCGCCGTGCTTGTCGAGCACCGCGAGCAGTCGCTTCTCGCCCAGATGCGCCGCGCCGATCATCGCCATCAGGTCACCGCGCACCTCCCGCGGCAGGCGGGTGTTGGTGACGATCATGCGCACCAGATCGGGCCGCGGCAGGCGCCCCTGACCCAGCAGGATCGGCGGCAAGCGCAGCCCTTCCTGGAAGATCTCGGTGGCGGCAGGGTTGTAGGCGCCATGCGTGCCGCCGCCGATGTCGGTGTGATGCGCGCGCACCACCGAATAGAAGATCGGCCGCCCCTCCGCGAAGACCGGCACCACGATGGTCAGGTCAGGCAGATGCGACCCGCCGTGATAGGGGTCGTTCAGCAGGTAGATGTCACCATCCGCGATGGCGTCCCCGAAGGCATCCAGCACCGCCTTCACCGCGAAGGGCATCGCCCCGACATGGATCGGGATGTGGTCCGCCTGCGCCAGGAGCCGCGCCTGCCCGTCGCAGATCGCGATCGAGAAGTCGCGCGAGGAATTGAGGATCTGGGAATAGGCGGTGCGCAGCATCGCCTCCCCCATCTCCTCCACGATGGCGCGGAAACGGTTGTCGAGGACGGAAAGCGTCACGGGATCGGGGGCTGTCATGGCGCGAACGCTCAGGCGCGGCGGCGCGGCCGTCAAGGCTTCGCAGCCCGGCCGAGCCGGGCCATCATCGCGGCCAAGACCCAGGGGAAGGAATCGCCATGACCGTCACCGTCGACACGCCCGACCTGCGCGTGGTCACCGAGGGGCTGCGCTTCCCCGAAGGACCGGTCTGCATGCCGGACGGATCCGTGGCGCTGGTCGAGATCGAATCCCGCCGGATCACGCGGGTGGCGGCGAACGGCACCAAGACCACCATCGCGACCGTGACCGGCGCGCCGAACGGCTTGGCGCTGGGTCCGAACGGCATGCTGTATGTCTGCAACAATGGCGGCTTCTCCTGGCATGAGGAGCCGGGCCTGCTGCGCCCGGGCTTCCAGGCGCCCGACTATTCCGGCGGCCGGATCGAACGCATCGACCCCGCCACCGGCGCCATCGAGACGCTGATCCGCGCCGTGGATGGCCGCCCGCTGCGCGGCCCCAACGACCTGATGTTCGACGCGCATGGCGGCTTCTGGTTCTCCGACCTCGGCAAGGTGCGGGCGCGCGACCGCGACCATGGCGGCGCGTATTGGGCGAAGGCCGACGGATCGGGCGCGGTCGAGGCCGCCTTCCCGGTCTTCGGCGGCGCCAACGGCATCGGCATCAGCCCGGACGGGAAAACGCTGTATGTCGCGGAGACCGAGACCGGCCGCCTCTGGGCATGGGACGTGGAATCGCCCGGGAAGTTGAAGAAGGAACCCTGGCCGTCATCGAATGGCGGGCGGGTGCTGTGCCAGTTCCCGGGCTATCGCCGGCTCGACAGCCTAGCCATCGCGGCGTCGGGCAACATCATCGTCGCCACGCTGGTGGCGGGCGAGATCACCACCATCTCGCCATCGGGCGAGATCCTGCGCGTGGTGAAGATGCCCGAGCGCATGCCGACGAATATCTGCTTCGGCGGCCCCGACATGCGCACCGCCTACATCACGCTTTCGACCAGCGGAAAGCTGGTGGCGATGCAGTGGGATGAGCCGGGATTCCGCCTGCCGCACGGTTGACAGCGCGCCCGCAGCGGGCCGACGCTTGACCCCATAAACGGATCGGCGCCCGAGCAGGCGCCGGCCCCTCAAGGGAGTTTCATCCATGCCCGGTCCCGTGATCGGCCGTCGCGGTGCGCTGGCCGCCGGCCTTGCCCTGCCCTTCATCGGCCCCGCCCTCGCCCAGCAGGCCGAGCCCTATGTCATGGGCTCCCTGTTCCCGATGAGCGGCCCGAACGCGGAATTCGGGGAGGCCTTCACCCGCGGCGCGCAGGTCGCGCTGTCCCATATCGCCGCCGACAACATGCTGCGCCGCCCGGTCCGCCTGCAGGCCGAGGACAGCCAGGCGCTGCCGCAGCCCTCCGTCGTCGGCATGAACAAGCTGATCAGCGTGGACCGCGCCTCCTGGGTGCTGGTGTCCTGGACGGCGACCTCGAAGGCCGTCGCACCCATCGGTGACCGCGCGAAGGTCATCATGGTCAATGGCGGCGCGGTGGGGCCGGACCTCGCGGCGCTGTCCCCGTATTTCTGGAACGTCATCGCGCTCGCGCATCTGGAAGTGCAGGTCATGGTGCCCTTCCTGGTGCGCCAGCGGAATGCGAAGCGGGTCGCGCTGATCTATGTCGATGACCCGCTCGGTGACGGCATCCTGGCCCAGCTGCGCGAACAGATGCCGCGCAATGGTGGCGAGCTGGTCGGCAGCTTCTCCGTCCCGCGCGCTGCGCAGCAATTCGGTCCTGTGGTCGCCCGCGTGCGGCAGGCGCGGCCCGATGCGGTCTATGTCGCATCCTTCGGTGCGCAGAACGCGCAGATCGTGAAGGCGCTGCGCGACAACGGCGTGACGCAAGTGATCTGTTCCTATTCCGGCTTCGGCATCGACAGCCTGCGCACCATGCCCGAGGCCGAAGGCGCGCTGTTCACGTCGCAGAAGCTGGAATTCGCCGGCAGTCACGCGCTGACGCGCCGCTTCGCCGCCGACTTCCAGTCCCGCTTCGGTGCGGCACCGCTCGTCTATCACGCCAACTACTACAACGCGGCCTATCTGTTCGGCCTGCTGGCCCGCCAGGTGGAACAGGCCGGCGGCACCGTGAACGGGGAGACGCTACGCGCCGCGATGCTCGCCACCCGCAAGTTCGACCTGGTCGGTGGCGAGGGCGAGTTCGACGAGAACGGCAACATGCTGACGCAGATGCAGGTCAACGAGATCCGCGGCCAGCAATTCGTCCCGGTCGGCTGATCGCCGCCACATGCTGTTCCTGCAACTGCTGCTCAACGGGCTGCAGGTCGGGGCGATCTACGCCCTGACCGCCGCGGGCTTCGCGCTGATCTTCGGCGCGACGAAGATCTTCCACGTCGCGCATGGCACGGCCTTCACCATCGCGGGCTATGTCTTCCTGTTTGCCTGGCGTGCCGGCTGGCCGGGCTGGGCGGGCACGGCCGCGGCAATCGTCGCGGCGACCGTCTTCGGCATCGCCATGGAACGCTTCGTCTATCGCCCGATCCAGCGGCATGAGGGTTCCTTCTTCACCGTCTTCGTCGCCGCCTTCGGGGTGGGCATCGTGGTGCAGAACATCATCGGCATGATCGCCGGGCGTGGCTTCGCGACGGTGGACACGCCGCTCTCCTTCTCGGCCGAGATCATCCCGGACATCTTCGTCGCGCCCATGCTGTGGATCGCGCTCGGCACGGCGGCGGTGCTGTTCGCGGCATTGACGCTGTTCCTCACGCGCCATCCGGCAGGCGTGGCGCTGCGCGCGCTGGCGCAGAACCCAGACCTGATCCGCACCTATGGGCTGTCGTCCAACGGGTTGTCCGTGCTCGCCTTCGCGATCGGCTCCGCGCTCGCGGCACCCGCGGCGATCGTCACCGTCATGACCACCGGGCTGAACGAGGCGATTGGCCATCAGGTGATGCTGATCTCCATCGCCGCCACCATCGTGGGCGGCATCGGGTCCCTGCGCGGGGCGGCACTCGCGGGGCTTATGCTCGGCATCGCGGAGAGCCTCGCGCTGCAATTCGTCGATACGCAATGGGCGGAAGCGGTGTCCTTCCTCGTGCTGTTCGGCTTCATCATCTTCCGCCCGGCGGGGATCTTCGGCGTGGTTCAGACGCGATGACAGCGTTCCTCATCAACCTTGCGACGCTCGCGGCCATCTCGGGCATCCTCGCCTCGACGCTGAACTTCATCGTCGGCTATGCGGGGATCTTCTCGGTCGCGCATGCGGTGTTCTTCGGGCTCGGCGCCTATGGCGGCGCGCAGATCGCGCTGTTGCTGGTGCCCGATCCCTTCCTCGCCTGCCTGGCCGCGGCGGTGATCGCAGGCGGGCTCTCGCTGTGCCTCGCGCTACCGGCATTGCGGGTGCGTGGGGAGTATTTCGTCGCCGCATCCCTCGGCCTGCAGATGGTCGCGGCTACGTTGTTCGCCGAGTTGAAGCCGCTGACCGGCGGCATAGGCGGGCTGGTCGGTATCCCGCGCCCCGAAATCTTCGGCGTGGTGGTGCCGGTGCTGCCGCTGGCGCTGGTGGCTCTGGCGCTGATCCTCTGGGCGACCGCTCGGCTGCAGGGCGGAGCCTTCGGGCGCACGCTGCAATCGATCCGCGATGCGGACAGTGCGGCGGAATCACTCGGCAAGAACGTCAATGCGGCGAAGACGCTCGCCGTCGCCTTCGCCTGCGCGGGGGCGGGCATCGCCGGCGCGCTCTATGCGCTGCACCTATCCTTCATCAACGTCGAGTCCTTCACCCTCGACCAGTCGATCCAGATCATGGCGATGGTCATCATCGGCGGGGCGGGGACGCTGTGGGGGCCACTGGTCGGCGCGGTGCTGCTGCTGTCGCTGCCGGCGGTGATCTCCTTCATCCCCTTCATCCCGCCGACCGAGGTCGGCGCCGTGCAGCAGATCATCTACGGCGGTGCGATGACGCTGCTGATGATCTTCCGACCCGCCGGGCTGGTGGGCGACCTGTCCAAGGGGAAGTCCACGGCATGACCGAGGTGGTGCTGCGCAGCGAGAACCTCGCCCGCGCCTTCGGCGGGTTGCAGGCGGTGGCCGGCGTCTCGCTCTCGCTCCATGCCGGCCAGGTCACAGCCCTGGTCGGGCCGAACGGGGCGGGCAAGACAACGACCTTCAACCTGATCACAGGCAATCTCCGCGCCGATTCCGGCACGGCGGAGATCCGCGGCAGGCCGATCATGGGGCTGAAGCCCTGGCAGGTCGCGCGGCTCGGCGTCGCGCGGTCCTACCAGGACCTGCGGCTGTTCACGCATATGACGGTGCGGGAAAACGTGCTCGCAGCGACCGAGGTCTCGTCCTGGTTCTGGCAGCCTGGAGGCAGGCAGGCGCAGCAGCGGCGCGCGACGCGCGCCGAGGCAGCGATGGAGGCGACGGGGCTCACCGCGCTGGCCGATGCGCGCGCTGTGGACCTCGCCTATGCCGAGCGCAAGTTCCTCTCCATGGCGCGCATCCTCGCGGCCGAGGCGGATATCTGGCTGCTCGACGAACCGGCCTCGGGGCTCGACCTCGCCTCCCGCATCCGCTTCGGCACATTGCTGAAAGACGCGCAGGCGCACGGCGTGGCGATCTGCCTGATCGAGCACAATCTCGACGTGGTGGTGGAACTGTCGAACCGCATCGCCTTCCTCGACCAGGGCAAGGTGCTCGCGGAAGGCGACCCGGACACCATCCTCAAGGATCCCGCCCTCGCCGCCATCTATTTCGGCGACCGGCCGCAGGAGGCGGCGTGAGCACCACCGCAATCCAGGCATCCGGCCTGTCCGCCGGCTATGGCGGGCGGGAGGTGCTGCAGGATGTCTCCCTCACGCTCAAGGCCGGGGAAATCCTGTGCCTGATCGGCCATAACGGCGCGGGCAAGTCCACGCTGCTGCGCGTGCTGTTCGGGCTGCACCGGCCATCGGCCGGCAGCACCACGGTGTTCGGGCAGGCGCTGCCGAACCACACCCCCGCCGCACTCGGCGCGGCCGGCGTCGCGCTGGTGCCGGAAGGCCGCGGCGTCTTCCCGGACCTGACGGTCGAGGAGATCTTCGGCCTCGCCTTGTGGTCGGCCGGCGTGCCGAAATCCAGCCAGCGCGAGCGCATCGAAGAAGTGCTGGAGGTGCTGCCGCGTATCAAGGAGTTCCGGACGCGGCGCGCCGGCACGCTGTCGGGCGGGCAGCAGCAGATGGTCTCGATCGGGCGCGCGCTGCTGACGCGTCCGCGGGCGCTGCTGCTCGATGAACCGTCCATTGGCCTCGCGCCCAAGCTGTTCCAGGACCTGATCCGCCCGATCGCCGAGTTGCGCCGGTCCCACGGCATGGCGATCCTGCTGGTGGAGCAGAATGTCCGCGAGGCCTTCGCCGTGTCCGACCGCGTGCTGGTGATGCGGTCGGGCAAGTTCATCTTCGAAGGTGCGCCCGGCGAGCTCGACGACCACGCGAAACTGATGGAATTGTTCTGAGGCGGTTCAGCCCACCGGGTCGCAGCGCAGTTCGAAGCGGCATTCGGGGTCCCCGGCCGCGGCACACGCGACTTCCCGGCAGCGCGGTTCTGCGGCGCGTCCCGCAATCTCCAGGATGTAGCGCATGCCGCCGGCGAAGCTGCCCTCGAAGGTGTAGCACACGCAGCGTCCCGTCTCCGGCCCATAGCCGAGCGCGAAGGCGGAATGGCGCACCACGACCTCGGCGCTGCCCGTCGCTTCATCGAGCGCGGTGATCTCCATCCGCCCATAGCCGCGCTGGGACAACCGGCGGAGGTAGTGGCGGAAGGTGTCGACCGGGGACAGGCCGTGCGTCTTCGCCTCCGCCCGGCACCATTGCAGCGCCGACAGGTCGCTCGACGCGTAGAGGATGCTGCGATAGGCCTCGGCGCCGATGGCGGTCTCGATGCCCTTCTGCATGTTCACCAGGAAATGCCGCGGCAGATAGATCATCGGCAGGCCGTCGGTGCGCCAGATCCCGGTTTCAGGATCGACGTCGATAGGAACCTCCGGCTGGGCCATGAATTCTCCTGATGCGGCTGGCCCGAAGGCCATGGTGACGCGCCAAGGTGACGGTCGATGCGGGCTTCTGGCAACTGCGCGTCAGCGCCGGTGCCCCGACACCTCTTCCCCCGCATCCGGTGCCAACCGCGCATGCAGCGGCACCGACATCACCGCCACCAGCGCCGCGATGAGGAAGCCGCGCGAGAAATCCACCGGCAACAGGTCGGCCCGGCCGGCCAGGGTGGAGGACACCTCCAGCGTCGCCGTCGCCAGCACCACGCCCAGCGCAGGCGTCAATTGCTGCAGCGTGCCGTAGAAGGCGGTGGCCGCCGACATGCGCTCCGAGGGCACATCGGCGAAGGCGAGCGTGTTCATCGCCGTGAACTGCAGGCTGCGCGCCAAGCCACCGGCCGCCAGCAGCGCGAAGATCGCGATGGAGGGCCAGCCCGGCCCCACCAACGCCAGAGTCGCGATGCCGATCGCCGCCACCACGCCATTGATCATCAGCGCGCCGCGGAAGCCGGTACGCTTCAGCAGCGGCCTCACCAGCGGCTTCATCGCAAAGGCGCCGAGAGCCGTGGCGAAGGAAACGAGGCCGCTCTGCGAGGCGCTCATCCCGAAGCCGATCTGCAGCATGACAGGGATCAGGAAGGGGATGGCCCCCGCGCCGGTGCGGAAGATGCTCCCGGCCAGCGCCGCGTCGCGAAAGGTCGGGATCGACAGCAGCGACAGATCGACCGCCGGCCGCTTCACCCGCAGGCAATGGCGGATGGCGAAGCCCCCGGTCACCAGGCCCAGCGCGAGCCCGGCCCATGACACGACCGGCGGCGCGACATGCCGCCCGACCGTCTCCAGCCCGAACATCACCAGGGCCAGTGCGAGGCCGGTCAGCGCGAGGCCCACGACATCCGGCGGCCCCGGCTTGGTCGGCGGTACCGGCGGGATCTTCCAGGCGACCAGCGCGAAGCCCATCAACCCGATCGGCACGTTGATCCAGAACACCGCGCGCCAGGAAAACAGGTCGGTCAGGATGCCGCCCACCGGCGGTCCGGTCACCGGCCCCAGCAGCGCCGGCATGGTCAGCCAGGCCATGGCCGAGAGCATGTCCTTCTTCGGCACGTCGCGCAGCAGCAGCAGCCGCCCGACCGGCACCATCATCGCCCCGCCGAGGCCCTGCAGGATGCGGAAGGCGATCAGCTCGCCGAGACCCTGCGCGCGCCCGCACAGCACCGAGGAGAAGACGAAGACCAGGATCGCGAACATGAAGACGCGCTTCGCCCCGAAGCGATCCGCGATCCAGGAGGAGAAGGGGATGAAGACCGTCAGCGCCACGAGATAGGAGGTGATGGCCGCGCCGAGCCGCGCCGGATCCTCGCCGAGGTCCCGCGCCATGGACGGCAGCGCGGTGGCGAGCACCGCGCTGTCGAGATTCTGCATGAACAGCGCCGAGGCGACGATCAGCGCGATGCCGCGATGGTCGCGGGTCTCGGTCATGCCGCCGATCCCGGCCGGCGCGTCACGGCCGCAGCACCACGCGCCCGGCGCTGCGCCTCTCGCGCACCTCGGCCATGGCCTCGCGGAACTGCGCGAGGGGATAGGCCGCATGCACCTCCGGCTTCAGCGCGCCATCCTGCCACCATGTCACCAGCCGCGACCACAGATCCCGCACGCGCGGCGCGTGCAGCCGGCGATTGTCGCCCGGCGACCAGCCGACATAGGTGCCCCAGTTCACCCCCGCCACCGCGATGTTCTTCAGCAGCAGGATGTTCGCCGGGACGGTGGGAATGCCGCCGCCGGCGAAGCCGATCACCACCAGCGTCCCGCCATCGCCGAGGCAGCGCAGCGAATCGTCGAAGGCATCGCCGCCGATCGTGTCCAGCACGCAGGCGACCCCTTGCCCCCCGGTCGCATCCTTCACCGCATCGCGGAAGGGCGCGGCGCTGTCGAGCACAACGTCGGCGCCGCGGGCGCGCAGCAGCGCATGCTTGCCGGCCCCGGCGCGGGCGATGACGCGCGCGCCCATGGCCTTGGCGATCTCCACCCCGGCCAGCCCAACGCCGCCCGCCGCGCCATGCACCAGCACCCAGTCGCCCGGCGCCGGCCGCGCCCGCCACAGCAGCCCGGCCCCGGCGGTCGGGTAGGAGATCGGGAAGGCCACCGCCGCCTCGGCCGGCAGCCCGTCAGGGATGGCGGTGACGTGGATGTCGTCCACCACCACTTCCTCGGCATAGCCGCCCCAGTCGAGCACGGCGAAGACCCGCGTGCCGATGGGTGGCGCCGCGGCGTCCGGCGCGACCTCGATGATGGTGCCGACCACCTCCGTGCCCGGGGCGAAGGGCAGCGGTGGCTTGCGCTGGTACTTCCCGGCGACCACGAGCTGCGTGGCGAAGGACACGCCCGTCGCCTCGATGCGCAGGCGCACGCAACGTGGGCGCATCGGCGGCGGCGGGACGTCCTTCAGTTCCAACGCATCGAAGTCGCGCCAGGATTCACAGATGATCGCGCGCATCATTCCATCCGGATGTTGGCCGAGCGCACGATGGCGCCGAACTTGTCGTACTCGCTACGGCAGAAGGCGGCAAAGTCGGCCGGCGTATCGGCGACCGGATCGGCCCCCAGCGTCGCGAGCCGCGCCCGCACCTCGCTGTCCTGCACGGCCACGGCAACCGCGCGCTGCAGGCGCTCGGCGATCGCCATCGGCGTGCGCGGTGGCGCCCAGAAGCCATACCAGGTGGAGATCACGAGGTCCGGGTACCCCGCCTCGGCCGAGGTCGGCAGGGCGGGATACACCGTGATCCGGCGCGCGTTCAGCGCCGCGAGCGGCCGCAGCAGGCCCTCCCGCACCGCGCCGGCGCCGGCCGGTACGCTGTCGAACATCACCTGCACATTGCCCGCGATCAGGTCCTGGATCGCCGGCCCGGCGCCGCGATAGGGGATGTGCACCATGTCCACGCCGGCGATCTGCTTGAACATCTCGCCCGCCAGGTGCTGCGCACCGCCGATCGAGGAGGAGGCGTAGCTCACCCGCCCCGGATTCGCCTTGGCGTGATCGGCGAGTTCACCCAGGGACCGCACCGGCAGACGCGGGTTCACCAGCGCGACCAGCGGCACCATCGCGATGTTCGTGACCGGCAGGAAATCCGCCAGCGCGTCATAGGGCAGGCTGCGGTTGAGGTGCGGGATGATGACATGGGCCGAGGCGTTGACCAGGATCACCTGGCCATCCGGCGCGGCGCGCGCGACCTCCGCCGAGCCGATCGTCCCCGAAGCGCCGGGCTTGTTCTCGATCACCAACGGCTGCCCGAGGTCCTGCTGCGCGCGCTGCGCCGCCACGCGCCCCACCAGGTCGGTCGGCCCGCCGGGCGGGTAGGGCACGATGCAGCGCACCGGCCTGCTGGGCCAGTCCTGCGCCAGGGCGGGTGCGGCCAGCGGCGCGACTGGCAGGGCCATTGCGGCCCGGCGGCTGATCCTCATGGCGTCCCCTTCCCAATGCGTCGCTTCGCGTCAGGATAGGCGCGGACCGTCACGGAGGAAATGCGATGGACGAGGCGATGAGGCCCTATAAGGGCCTTCGGGTGCTGGACGCCGGCCAGGGGATAGCCGCGCCCTATTGCGGCATGATGCTGGCTGCCTGCGGCGCGGACGTCATCAAGCTGGAACCGGCGGAAGGCGACTGGTCACGCGGCCTCGGTACGGCGAAGGACGGTGTCTCGGTGATGACGGTGTCCTTCAACCGCGGCAAGCGGTCGGTCGTGCTCGACCTGAAATCGGCCGAAGGGCGCGCTGCGGCGGCGAAACTCGCCGCATCGGCCGATGTGCTGATCGAGGCGTTCCGCCCGGGCGTGGCCGCACGCATCGGCCTGGGGCCGGAGAATGCGAAGGCGGACGCAGTGTGCCTGTCGATCTCCGGCTTCGGGCAGTCGGGGCCCTACGCCGAACGCCCCTGCACGGATTCCGTCGCGCAGGCCTTCTCCGGCCTGGTGGCGCTGAATGACGGCGCAGACGGCGTGCCGCACAAGGTCGGCGCCTTCGTCTCGGACATGGCGACGGGCATCTACGCCTTCTCGGCGGTGCAGGTCGCGCTCGCCGCCCGCGCGCAGGACACGACGCCGCGCCGGCGCGTCATCGACATGTCGCTGATGGCCGCGACCTCCAACCTCCTGATGCAGCAGATCGGCGAATGGGGCGTGCAGGGTGGCGCAGCCGCGCCGCCGAATGCACCGGCCGGTGCCTACCAAGCGTCGGATGGCGCCTGGGTGATGGTCACGCTGGTGCGGGAAGCCGAATGGATCGCCATCGCCGAGGCCCTCGGCATCCAGGACGCCGCACGCGATCCACGCTTCGCGACCTTCCCGCTGCGCTGGGAAAATCGCGAGGCGCTGTACGCCATCGTGCGCGCTGCCTTCATCAAGCGTCCCTCGGCGGAATGGGTGCAGATCCTGCAGGGCGCGCGACTGCTGGCGGATCGCGTCAATTCGCCGCTCGACTGGCTGTCGAACGAGCATGTCGTCGCGTCCGGCGCGGTGACGCATGTGAAGCAGCCGCAGCTCGGCGAGGTGCCGCTGCCGATGCTGCCGGGCCTCGGCCACTGGCATGCGCTCGCACCCACGCTCGGGCAGCACACCGCCGAGGTACTGGCCGAGATCGGCGCGTGAGCCTGCCCGCCGCCATCGCCGCCGAGCAGCCGCGCATCGCCGCGCTGCTCGACCGGCTGGCGGCGATCGGCGCCGATGCGCCGGGCATCACGCGCCACGCCTTCGACGATCGCGAGAATGCCGCGCATGCGCTGGCGGTCGGGGAAGCGCAGCGCCTCGGCTTCGACGTGTCGCGCGATGCCGTGGCGAATCTCTACCTCACCTGGCCGGGCGCGAATCGCGCGGCACCGCGCGTGATGCTGGGATCGCATTTCGACAGCGTGCGGCATGGCGGCAATTTTGACGGCGCGGCGGGCGTGCTGGCGGCGCTCGCCGCGACATCGGCCTTGCGCGCCACGGGCTTCGCGCCAGGCGCCGACATCACCATCGCCGCCTTCCGCTGCGAGGAAGCGGTGTGGTTCGGCCTCGGCCTGATCGGCAGCCGTGCGGCACTCGGCATCCTGCCGCCGGACGCGCTGGATCGCCGCCGCGCCGATACCGGGCTGACGCTTGCCGAGCACATCGCGCGCTGCGGCGGCGATCCCGCCGCCATCGCGCCGGGCCACCGCCTGCTGCCGGCAGGGCCGATCCGCTGCTTCCTCGAAGCCCATATCGAGCAGGCGCCGAGTCTGGTCGAGGCCGGCCTGTCGCTCGCGGTGTGCACGGGCATTCCCGGCAATATCCGCCACGCCGCCATCCGCATCAGCGGGGAGGACGCGCATGTCGGCCTGCCGCGCCGCTTCCGCCGCGACGCCGCGCTGGCCGGCGCCGAGTTGTTCACCGCGCTCGACGCGCTGTGGGCGGAGGAGGAAGCCGCCGGCCGCGCCATGGCCTTGACCATCGGGCGCTTCCACACCGACACGACGAAGCACGAGCTCACGGTCGTCGCGGGTGACTTCACGCTCTCGCTCGACCTGCGTGCCTATGACGCGGCGCATCTCGCGGGTCTGGAGCAGCGCCTGCACGCCATCGTCGCTGCGGTCGCGGCCCGGCGCGGCGTGACGATCAACCTCGGCCCGCGCAACGCCGCGCCGGTCGGGCCCTGCGACCCGGCACTGCGACGCGGATTGGCCGAGGCGGCCTCGCGCATGGGCATCGCGACCATGAAACTCGGCTCGCCCGCATCGCATGATGCGGCGAATTTCGCCGCCGCCGGCATCCCCACTGGGTTGCTGCTGATCCGCAACGCGCATGGCAGCCACAACCCGCGCGAGGCGATGGATGTGCCCGACCTGATGGCGGCGGCCGCGACCTTCGCCGAATGGCTCCGCGCCGAAGCCTGACCGCTCAGGACGGCTGGATGCCGAGCTTGCGCACCAAGGCACCGTAGACCTCGCGTTCGCGGGTCAGGCGATTGGCGAAGACCTCGCCGCGCTCGAAGGTCGGCGCCATGCTCATCAGCGCCATGCCGGATGCGGCCGATGGCAGTGCCAACGCCTCCCCGATGGCGGAAGCGAGGCGGTCCACCACAGCATGCGGCGTGCCCGCCGGCGCCATCACGCCATACCACGGCACGGCGAGCGCCCGCGGATACCCGGCCTCGGCCAGGGTCGGCACATCCGGCAAGTCCGGGTTGCGCCGCTCGGCGATCGTCGCGATCGGCACCAGCCGTCCGTCCCGCACCGCCGGAAGTGCGACGGCATCGAACAACAGTTGCACCCGCCCGCCGAGCAGGTCGGTCAGCGACGGCGCCGATCCGCGATAGGGCACATGTTCCAGCCGGATGCCGGTCGCGTCCGCAAACAATTCGCCCGACAACTGCGTGATCGTCCCGTTCCCGGCCGAGCCAAAGCGCAGCGCGCCGGGATTGGCGAGGGCATAGGCCACCAGCCCCGCCAGGTCGCGGAACGGCACGGTGGGGTTCGCCGCGACCACGCCATAGGCGAAGCAGGTCATCGCCACCGGCACGAAGGCGGTCGCCGGATCGAAGGGCAGGTTCATCACATGCTGCGCGATCACCATCACCGCCGTCGGGAATGCGAGGAAGGTGTGCCCGTCCCGCGCCTGCGCCACGTATTGCGCCCCGATCGTCCCGCCGGCGCCGGCACGGTTCTCGATGACGATGGGCTGGCCGAGGATGCGCTGCAGCGGCTCGGCGATCGGACGGATCGACAGGTCGGTCGTGCCGCCGGGTGGATAGGGCGCGACCATGGTGATCGGCCGGTTCGGCCAGGCGCCCTGCGCATGCAGGGCGCGCGGGGCCGCGAGCGCGCCGGCAACGGCCAATAGCGGCCGCCGCCGCAGGGGCGTGGTGATCGGCATCGCATCCTCCCTTCCCGGCGGCTGCTGCGCGGGCTTGGTGCCATCCTGGAACCTCGGCCGCCGCCGCGGCAACGACTTCCACCCGTCGCGGCAATGTCATCACGACGCCTGCAGGGTTTCGTAGACCGCTGCGTTGCGGCCGGGGCCAACTCCGCGACCCATGCCATGCCACCCAAGGACTGACCGACCCGTGATGACTGTTGCCTCCCTCGCGCGCGGCGGCCTGCTCGCCGCCTTGCTCGGCCTCGCCGCACTGCCGCCGGGTACCGCCCATGCCGCCACGCCCGATTGCCGCGCACCGGGCGATGCCTTCGACCGGACCCTCTGCGCCGATCCCGGCCTGGCTGCGCTTGCCGCGGAGGTGGAGGCCTATCGCCGCGACATGGCCTCCATCCCCTGGCGGCGCGGCCTGCGCGAACGCCACGATGCCGCGATGGCCGCCCTGCGGCAGAACGCCGCCCGGGGCGCGGCCGCCATCCGCCAGGGCCTCCAGGCGCGCCTCGCCGCGCTGCGCGAGGAGAATGGCTGGTTCTCGACCCATGGCCTCGAGGAAGCGCCGGAACGCCGGCTGCGCACGACCTGCCTCGCGCTGCCGTCGTCGGAAGGTGCCGCGGCGCAGCGCCGTGCCTGCCGCGTGGCGGCGTTCGGCATGCTCGGCACCGTCGATGGCCGCCGCTACGCCTTCGCGCAATACGAATACCCGGCCGACCCGACCGGCGAATTGCCGCATGAGACCGCGGTGCTGGTGCTGTCGGCCGGCCAGCCCGGCGAATGGACCGTCGATATTGCCGAGCGGCTCGGCGAGGCGAGTTGCCTGCGCCCGCGCCTGGTCCGCCACGGCCAGGACAGCCTGCTCTACCTGCCCTGCGAGGAAACCGGCACTGCCGGCGGGCCGATCCCGCTGCTCTATCGCCGCGCGGGGCCGCAGAGCTTCCGCATCTGGCAGGACATCGACGCCGAGGCCTGGCTTGCCACGCTGCCGCAGCTCCTGCCGGCCGGGACGGAGACGCGCGGCTCGCCCACCCTCGACCCCGAGCGCATGGTCGTGACGTTCCGGCTGTCGCGCGACGACCGCCCGGCCGGCCAAGGCGAGGCGCGCCTCGCGATCGAGGGCGACCGCGTCGTGCTGCGCGATGTGACGATGCTCCCTGCCGCGCAGCAGCGCCGCTGATGCGGTGCCCGGCCGGATCGTGATGCGCGTCACACCGGCCACACCGCCTGCCCGCGTGCGCGCCATCCCGGCGCGTGCCATGATCCGCGCCGCCGCAAGAATGACCGGAACGCCCCCATGCGACTGATCCGCCTGCTCCTCCTGCTGGCCCTCGCCCTGCCGGGCGTCGCCGCGGCGCAATCCTTCGACCTGCCCGGGCTTGGGCGCGACAGCAGCGCCTACCAGCAGGAGATGCAGCGGCGCTTCCCTGCGGGCGGCAGCCCGCAGCAGCGCAGCGCGGCCGAGCAGCGTGCCCTGCAGGCCGATGGCCGCCGCGACTTCGCCGCCGCCGCCGCAGCGTGGGAGGAACGGATCGGCATGGGGCAGCCGACCGGCGATCATTGGCTCGCGCTCGCCCAGGCGCAGCTGAACCGCAGCCCGCCCAACAACCAGCGCGCGCTGCAGGCGGCGTGGCGCGCCTTCCAGCTTGCCCCGTATGGCGAACCCGAAGTGCCGGCACTTGCCGTGATTGCCGAGGCGCTGCGCCGCATGGACCGCCCCGTGCAGCAGATCGAGGCGCTGGAAGCCATCCTCGAACGCAGCGACAGCCCCGAGCATCGTCAGCGCCTGGAAGCCGCGCGCCGCGCCGCCGGCATGCTGGTCCGCCGCGTCACGCCGGAATCCGAGGCCGAGCCGGCCCGCGCCTGCCTGACCTTCACCAACCCGCCGGCACGCCGCACGGATTGGCAGCCGGGCGATTGGATCCGCGCCGATCCGCCGATCCCCTCGCTCGCGGTGGAACGTGAGGGCGATCAGCTCTGCGTCGCCGGCCTGCCCTGGGGCGCGACCACGCGGCTGATCCTGCGCGCCGGCCTGCCGGGCGAGGACCGCCAGAACCTGCGCCAGGACACCACGATCGGCGTCGCGATGCCGAACCGCGACCCGCGCATCGCCTTCGACACCCGCGCCTTCATCCTGCCGCGCGGGCAGGATCCGCGCGTCGGCGTCGCCACCATCAACATCAACGCCATGACGATGCGCATCGTGCGCGTGGCGGAACGCAACCTGGTGCCCCTCCGCCGCGACTGGACGCCGGGCGAGGCGCTGGAATCCTATTCCGCCGATTCGATCAGCGAGGATATGGGCCGCATCCTGTGGGAGGGCCGCGCCGAGCTGCGCGGCGTGCAGGCCAACCGCACGCTGCGATCCGCCCTGCCGCTGCCCGATGTGCTGCGCAGCGCCGGGCCGGGTGCCTATCTCGTCGTGCTGCGCAACGCCGATGCGCGGCGCGGCAGTGGCGAGACCGCCGCTCTGCCGTTCTTCGTCACCGATATCGGCCTGACCGCGTGGCGCGGGGCGGATGGGCTCGCGGTGCAGGCGCGCAGCCTGCAATCGGCCGCCATCACCACCGGGCTGCGCGTGATGCTGATGGCGCGCAACAACGAGATCCTGGCCGAGGCCCGCACCGACGCCGATGGCCTCGCGCGCTTCCCCGCGGCGCTGATGCGGGGCACGGGTCCGCTCGCGCCGGTCGCGGTGCATGCGGAGACAGCCGACGACCTCGCCGCGCTGTCGCTCGAAGCCGCGTCCTTCGACCTGTCCGACCGCGGCGCGACGGGGTTGCCGCAGCCAGGGCCGGTCGATGCCTTCCTCTGGCTCGACCGCGGCATCTTCCGGCCGGGCGAGACGGTGAACGCGGCGGCGCTGATCCGTGATCCGGCCGGCCGTCCGCTCGACCTGCCGGTGCGCCTCAGGCTGCGCCGCCCGAACGGGCAGGTCGCGGCCGAATATGTCCCGCCACGCCAGGATGGCGGCGCCATCTACTGGCCGGTGCGCCTGTCCGCCGGCGCCACCTTCGGCGTCTGGACGCTGGAGGCGCTGACCGATCCCGACGCGCCGCCGGTCGGCCGCACCACCTTCCGCGTCGAGGCCTTCCTGCCAGAGCGGCTGGAAGTGATCGCCGGTCCCGCCCCCGGTCCATTGGTGCCCGGCCCCAACGGGCTGCGCGTGCCGGTAACCGCGCGCTTCCTCTACGGCGCACCCGGCACAGGCCTGTCCGGCCAGGCCGAGATGCGCCTGCTGACCGACCCCGAACCCTTCCCCAACTGGCGCGGGTGGCGCTTCGGCCTGGCGCAGGAACAATTCGCCCCGGACCTCATCACCTTCGACATTCCGGAGACCGACGACCAGGGCCGCACCACGCTGACGCTCGACCTGCCGCAGGCGCCCGATACGACGCGCCCGGTGAAGGGCGAAGTCACCGTCTCGATGAGCGAGCCCGGTGGGCGGGAGACGCGCACGCGCTTCTCCGTCCCCGTGCGCCCGCGCGGCACGCTGGTCGCCGTGAAGCCCGCCTTCGAGAACGACGCCATCGATGCCGGCACGGAAGCCGCGTTCGACATCGCCGCCGTCTCCCCTGAAGGCCGCGCGACCAACGCCACGCTGCGCGTGCGCCTGGTCCGCGAGCGGCCGAACTGGCGCATCGTGGTGCGCGGTTCCATCGCGCGCTGGGAAACCGTGTGGCGTGACGAGCCGGTGGATGCGCAGGAGATCCGTGTCACCGCCCAGCAGCCCGCGCGCTTCGCGCGTTCCCTTGCCTTCGGCCGCTACCGGCTGGAAGTGACGGATGCCAATGGCCTCGGCATCACCTCCATCCGCTTCCGCTCCGGCTGGGCGGGGGTGGAGAGTGCGGAGATCCCTGACCGCGTGGACGTCGCCGCCGATCGCCGCGCGTACATGCCCGGCGACACCGCGCGCATCCGCATCACGCCGCCCTTCGCCGGTCGTGCCTCGGTCGCCGTGATGACCGACCGGCTGGTGTCGGTGCGCGAGATCCAGGTCGCCGAGGGCGGCACCGATGTCGAGGTTCCCGTCGATGCCGCCTGGGGTCCCGGCGCTTATGTAACCGTGACCGTCTTCCGCGCCGGCGAGACCCGGTCCGGCCAACCCGGCCGTGGCCTCGGCCTCGCCTGGGTGGGTATCGACCCGGCGCCGCGCACGCTGGGCGTTGCGATCGACACGCCGACGCTGGTGCGCCCGCGCCAGCGGGTCGAGATCCCGGTGCGCGTGACCAACGCAGCGGGGCCGGTGCAACTGACCCTCGCCGCGGTGGATGAGGGCATCCTGCGCCTGACCAACTTCGCCAATCCCGATCCGATGGCGCATTTCCTCGGCCGTCGCCGGCTCGGCGTCGATATCCGCGACGATTACGGTCGCCTGATCGCGCCGGCCGAAGGCGAGCTCGCCCTGCTGCGCCAGGGTGGTGACGAGAATGACGGGGCGGACGCGATCCAGCCGCCGCAGCGTCTCGTCTCGCTGTTCTCCGGCGTGGTGCGCGCCGGGCCGGATGGGGTGGCGATGGTGCCGCTCGACATTCCCGACTTCGCCGGCGAACTGCGCCTGATGGCAGTGGCCTGGGAAGGCACGCGCGTCGGCGCCGGCGCCCGTGCGATGACGGTACGCGACCAGGTGGTGGCGGAAGCGCTGCTGCCGCGCTTCCTCGCCCCGGGCGATGAGGCGCGTCTCGCCGTGCTGCTGCATAACGTCGAATTGCCGGCGGGCGAGATCGCCGCCGAGTTGAGCGCGACCGGCGGGCTTTCCATCGCCGGGCCGACACGGCTCGCGGCGAACCTCGCCACCGGCGCGCGCGCGCAGCCCTTCACCACGCTGCGTGCGACGGAAGGCGGCGAAGGCGTGCTGCGCCTTGCCGTCACCGGCCCGAATGGCTTCCGCGTGGAACGTGAGAGCCGCATCACCATCCGGTCCTCCCGCCCGCGGGTGACGGAAGTGGCGGGCGCGGAATTGCCGCCCGGTGTCGAATTGCCGCTCACCGTCCCGGCCGATCGCTTCGTCAACGGCGCCTGGCGCGCCAGCGCGTCCTTCGGCGCGGTGGTGCGCTTCGACGTCGCAGCGATGCTGCGCGCGGTGGAGGACTTCCCCCTCGCCTGCCTCGAACAATCCGCGTCGCGGGCGCTCGCACTCTCCGCCGGCCTTGCCGGGGAAGCCGATCCCGAACGCGCGATCCGCTTGCAGCGCGCGGTGGATGCCATTCTCGACCGCCAGCGCTTCGATGGCTCCTTCAGCATGTGGAGCGCGAGCGGCGAGACGCAGCAATGGCTGACGCCCTATGCCGTCGAGGCACTGATCCGCGCCCGCACCGCGGGTGCGACGGTGCCCGAAGGCGCGCTGCGGGAGGCGCTGCGCTTCCTCGACGAAGCCATCGAGGATGCCGGCGGCGACAGCCCGATGGAACGCGCTGCGCAGGCCTATCGCCTGCACGCCATGGCGCTCGCCGGCCAGCCGCGCCTCGGTGCCGCACGGCGGTTGATGGAGAGCCTCAACGAGTTGCCGACGCAGCTCTCCCGCGCGCAGCTCGCCGCCACCTTCGCGCGCGGCGGCGACACTGTCCGCGCCGAGCAAGCTTTCACCGCCGCCCTCGCCGCGACGGGCCGGCGCTTCTGGTCCTTCGACTACGGCAGCGCGCCGCGCGACGCGCTGGCGACAACCTTGCTGCTGCGCGAAAGCGGGCTGCTCACCGACCGCCTGAACCAGGCGCTGTCCGTGCTGCCCGGCGCGGAGTTCACGCCGATGCGCAGCAGCACGCAGGAACAGGCCTGGGCGGTGCTCGCCGCACAGGTGCTCGGCCAGGGCACACGCGCCGCCACCGTCGCGGTGAACGGTTCCGCCCTGCCGCCGGGACCCGTGGTGGTCACACCGCTGACCGCGTCGGGAACCGCACGCAACCTCGGTGGCGCGCCGGTGTGGCAGGCGGTGTCGATCACCGGCATCCCGCGCCAGGCGCTGCCCGCCGCGCGCGAGGGCTTCCGCGTGACGCGCCGCTTCTTCGCGCTGAACGGGGAGCCGCTGAACCTCGACACGCTGTCGCAGAACACGTCGTTCATCCTGCTGATGGAACTGCGCAGCGAAACCAACGACCGGCATGAGGCAATGCTGACGCAAGGGTTGCCCGCAGGATGGGAAATCGCCTCCCGCCTGCCCGCCGGCGATGTCGCCGGCATGCCCTGGCTCGGCACGCTGACCGAGGTGGACAGCCAGCCGGCACTCGACGATCGCTACGCCGCGGCGGTGACAATCACCCAGCCTCGGCCCTTCGCCCGCGTCGCGGTACGGCTGCGGGCGGTCACGCCAGGGACGTTCGAACTGCCCGGGGCGGAAGCGCAGGATATGTACCGGCCGGGGATCTTCGCGCGGCAGAACACGGCGCGGATTACGGTGCTGCCGTGATGGCTGTGGGTGGGCATTGGAGGGGCGCTGCCCCTCCAAACCACCCCGCCAGGGGGCAACAGCCCCCTGGACCGCGGGAACCTGGTTTTGGGCACGGAGGTACCGCTGCCTTGGACGCGGCGCTCCTGTGCCCGGCGCCCGGAAAATCTGCTGGCCACCATTCCCTGTGCGCGCCCCGCCCAGCACCAAGTATCGGTTTCCAAAGGCCCTTAGGCCTTTGGTGGGGAGAGGTTCGGAGAGGGGCGACGCCCCTCTCCGACGCGCCGTCATGCGCCGCCTGATCTGGCTTCCCCTCGCTGTTGCCCTCCTCGCCGCGCCTTTCGCGCTTGACCGCGCCTTCCCGCTCGATCTCACGCGCCTGAACGCGACAGGCGCCGAGGTGCTGGACCGTGACGGCCGTACGCTTTCCGTCCTGCCCGCGCCGGGCGGCACCTGGCGTCTGCGCACGACGACCGGTGATGTGCCGGCGTCGCTCACCGACCTGCTCATCGCCGCGGAGGATCGGCGCTTCCGCAGCCATCCCGGTGTCGATCCCATCGCGCTCGGGCGTGCGACGGTGCAGTGGATCCGCGCGGGGCGGGTCGTGTCGGGCGGATCGACGCTGACGATGCAGGCGGCGCGGCTGCTGGAACCGCGGCCGCGCAATCTGCGCTCCAAGGCGATCGAGATCTTCCGCGCGCTGCAACTCGAAGCGCAGTTCAGCAAGGATGAGATCCTCGGCATCTGGCTGACGCTGGCACCGCAGGGCGGGAACATTGAGGGGCTGCGCGCGGGCAGCCTCGCCTGGTTCGGCCGGCCGGCGGCGCGGCTGGATGCGGCGGAATCGGCGCTGTTGATCGCGCTTGCCCGGCGGCCCGCCTCGCTGCGGCCGGACCGGCACCCGGACGCGGCGCGGGCAGCGCGGGATGCGGTGCTGGCGCGGCGCGGTGGGCCGGCGGCGGGGATCTCGGCCGAGGATCGCGACCTGGCGATGGCGACCGCCATGCCGGCGCGGCGCCTGTCGATGCCGCGCCTTGCGCCGCATCTGGCCCGCGAGATGGCGCGCGGTGCTGCGGGCAGCGTGACGCTGACCCTCGATGCCGGGCTGCAACGCGCGACGGAACGCCTCGCGGCCGAGGTGCTGGAGACGCTGCCCGACCGTGCGGCGCTCGCCATCGTCGTTGCCGATGTCGCGACGCGGGAGGTGCGCGCGCTGATCGGCGGGGAATGGGGGGCGGAATCGCGCGCCGGGGCGCTGGACCTGACGCGGGCGGTGCGCTCGCCGGGCTCGACGCTGAAGCCGTTCCTGTATGCGATGGCGTTCGAGCGCGGCATCGCCACGTCATCGACCATCGTGGCCGACCTGCCGCGGCATTTCGGAGCCTACGCGCCGGAGAATTTCGGCCGCGACTTCGCCGGGCGGGTGACAGCGGCCGATGCACTGCGCATGTCGCTGAACCTGCCTGCCGTGGCGCTTCTCGATCAGGTCGGGGCGCTGCGCTTCGCCTCGGCGCTGAAAATGGCCGGGGCGGCGCCGCGGCTGCCGCGCGGGGCGGATGCGTCGCTGCCGCTCGCGCTGGGTGGCGCGGGGACGACACTGCGGGAGATGACGGCGCTCTACGCGACGATCGCCGATCACGGCCGTTCCCGGCCGCTGCGCCTGACCCCCGGCGAACAGCCTGAACCGCAGCAGGCGGTGGAACGCCGCGCCGCGGATGCGGTTGCCGCCATCCTCGTTCAGAACTTCCCTGGCGGCGGGCCTTCGGGCATTGCGTGGAAGACCGGTACCTCCTGGGGCGGGCGGGATGCCTGGGCGCTCGGCTTCGATGCGCGGCACGTGGCGGGCGTGTGGATCGGGCGGCCGGACGGCACGGCGATGCCGGGCGCGACCGGGCGGCAGGCGGCGCTGCCAGTGCTGGCGCGCGTCTTCGCGCTGCTGCCTGAAGCGCCGCGCGAGCGCCTGCGGGTAATGGCCGATGCTGCACGTCGGCAGGCACCGGCCGATCGGCTGCGGTTGCTGTTCCCGCCACCCGGCGCGGCGCTCACCGAGGGCGCAGGGCCGGTCACGCTGCGCGCGGCGGGTGGGCGGCGGCCGCTCGCCTTCCTGGTGGATGGCGCGCCGTTGGCGGTGGAACCGGCACGGCGGGAAGTTGCGTGGACGCCACCGGGCCCAGGCTTCTATCGCGTCACCGTGCTGGATGCGGAGGGCGCGGCGACCTCGGTTGCGATCCGCGTGCGACCAGCCGATGCGCCGCCAGTGGGCACGCCTTCGGTTGTGCTCATCCCCGCATCCGTTCCGGCCGCTGCGCCATAGCGCGTCGTCGGGCCGCGCCGCACGCGCGTGGGTGTCACATCACCATGCCGAGCAGCCACATCGCCGCCACCCCCGTGGCGATGGCGGCGGCCAGGTTGCGCGTCGCCGCCTGCGCCACGACGACGATCGCCGCGGCGATGAAGCCCCTTAGCCCCTGCATCGCGAGCGCCGGCGCGACATAAGCGACGAAGATCGGCCCCGGCAGGTGCTGCAGCGTCACCTCGACGTAGCGCGGTGGGCGCAAGGCGCGGAACAGCGCATAGCCCCCCGCCCGGCACAGATAGGTCGCCAGCGCCATGCCGAGGATCGCGAGCAGGACATCGAGCCGCAGCGTCATGCCCGCCGCAGCTCCATCCACGCGCCTAACGCCGCCCCCGACAGCGCGCCCGCCAGCAGCGGCCAGGGCGCGCCGAGCCCCGCCTGCCACGCCGCGAGCGACACGGCCGCCGCCAGCATCCAAGGCAACAGGTCCCGCCGCACGCCCTGCCACACCGGCACCAGGATGGCGCAGAAGGTCGCGACCGCGGCGAAATACAGCGGGTGCCCCGGCGGCAATCGCACCACCGCGCCGAGCACATGCCCGGCCGAGACTGCGATCATCCAGAAGAACCACAGCGCCAGCGCGACGCCGAGCAGGAAGCCCGCATCCCGCCCGCCGCGCCGCATCTCGGCAGCCGACAGCGCGTAGGAATGGTCCACCAGCGTCGCCAGCGTCCCCCAAAGCCGCCAGCCGCGCAGCCTGTCGAGCCACGGCGCGAGTGCCGCGCCCATCGGCGCGAGGCGCATGTTCACGACCAGCGCGGCCAGCGTCGCCGCGGCGACCGGCGCCGGTTCAGTCCACAGCTCCAGCGCCAGCAGCTGCGAGGACCCGGCGAAGACCAGCCCCGACATCACCAGCGTCTCGAGCATCGACAGCCCCTTGGCGTCGGAGATCACGCCGACCACCAGGCCGAAGGGGAAAGTGCCGATCACCAGCGGGATGGCCTGCCGGGCGCCGCGCAGCACGCCGCCGCGGGTGAAGACGATGCCGGGCCCGCTCATCCGCGCCGCGCCGCGAGCAGCCGTTCCTCGGCCTCGGCCGGATCCATCCCGAGCACCCGGCGGGCCAGGCCCTGCGCGAAGCCGCCGCGGGCGAGCGCGCCGAGCGCCTTGCGCCGCGCCTCGGCATCGACCTCCTCGCGCGCGAAGGGACCGATCCGGCGGCGGCGGCAATAGGCGAGCGCGGCGGCGAGTTCCGCCTCCTCGCCTTCGGGCATCGCCGCGGCGGCGGTCTCGGCCGCGACACCCTTGGCCGACAGATGCGCGGCGATCGCCCGGCGTGACCGCCCGGCGCGGGACAGACGCCGCG